>DUHK01000171.1 GCA_013330915.1 Methanosphaera sp.
TGGAGGATTCCATGATTCTTCCAGTACTTTATGCATTTTCCATTTAGGATTCATTGTTTTTTCTGGATGCTGGAAGATCAACTGGGCGGGATGATAGCCTTTGTTTTTAATAACTTCCCTGTCGAGTGTTACGGTTCCTGTGTAGTTTTCTATGTAGCCTGACATGATTTTACAAAGGGTACTTTTTCCACTTCCGCTGTCACCCATGAGACCTATAACCTTATTGTCTGGTACTGATATGGAAATGTTCTTAAGTATCGGCTTGTTTTTCTTGTAACCAAATGAGATGTTGTTTGCATTAAGATACATTTATTCATCCCCCTTACTGTATTTATGACAACGAACCATGGCTCCATTGTGTTCTATCAATTCAGGTTTGACGTTTAGACATTTATCTGTTCTGAGTGGACAGTTTTCATGATATACGCATCCACCGATTTCTTCAAGTGGCTGTACACCTTCAGTTAGTTTGAAACCGTTTTTTGGAAGTGCTTCCATCAATGCTTTGGAATATGGGTGTAAAAGTTTTTCTTCATGGTTTTTGAAGTTTTCCACATTGTTGATTTCTATTACGTAACCTGAGTAGAATATTGCTATTCGGTCTGCCGTTTGTAGTGCCACATCGATTTCGTGTGTGATAAGTAGAACGCCTTTACCTTCTTCTGCCAGCCTTTTTATGTCATTGATTGTTTCTTTTACACTAGCTTCGTCAAGACCGGGTGTTGGTTCGTCCGCTACAATCAGTTCAGGATCAGATAACAATGCCGTGGACAGTAATACTTTACGTGCCATTCCCCCGGATAATTCGAAAGGATACATGTCATCGACTTCTTCACCTAAGCCGTATTTTGCAAAGATTTCCCTTTGATGTTTTAGTGCCTTTTCTTTTTCTTCTTTGGGAACATCACCTATTGCCTGTTCGCTAACTTTCATTAATGGATCAAGGTAGTTTACTGACTGCGGAATCAGACAGATGTGTTTTCCACGCAGGTTCTCTTTGTCTTCCTGGCTCATCACGTCTCCCTTGTATGCGATTGTTCCGTCACATATTGCGTTTTCGGGCAGGATTCCGAGAATTGCATGTGCAAGTAAACTTTTACCACTACCACTTGAACCAAGTATTGCAACTACCTCTCCTTCCTTAACACTTAAAGTCAAGTCAGAAATAACCTTTAGAATGTGCTGTTCCAATCCCTGCAAGTATTGTGTGAATGAAATTGAAACGTTTTTTACTGTTAATAAATCATCATTCATATTATTACCTCTTAATTATTTTTGTGCTTTGGTAGGATCCAATAGTTTTTCCACTTGTTCCCCTATTATGTCAAAGAGCAATACTACGATAAGTAATGCAAGACCCGGGAATAATGCCAGCCACCAGTATCCCATTGATAAATATCTCATGGATTCTGATAATATTATACCTATTGCAGGTTCGTGTGGACTTAATCCAAATCCAAGGAATGTTATACTTGCTTCGTGCATGATTGCGTGTGGGAAGATAAGTAATGTTCCTACGATAATTTGTGTAACTACAAGTGGCAGGATGTGTTCTTTTGCAATCCAGAAGTTTCCTTTACCTAGTCTGCGTGCAAGGTTAACGTATTCTGACGTGTTGATTTCCTTGATTTCAACTCTCAGTACTCTTGCAAGCGATGTCCAGTGTGTGAAACCTACACCGATTATTACTCCCATTGCACCTTTACCTAAACATAATGATATTAAAATTAACAGTATCAAATGAGGCATGGATGCGAATAAGTCAATCAGCCATGACATGAATTCGTCGCCGTATTTGTTTAAGCTGGACACAAATGCCATTACTATTGCAACTATACTTGAAAGAATTGATGAAAATGCTCCTATCATAATACTTAAACCAAGACCTTTGATTGTTCTTGTTAACATGTCACGTCCCATCCAGTCAGTACCGAACAGATGTTCGAATGATGGGGCCTGTGTTCTTGAAGCAAAGTTTGTTATTATTGTTGATGAGTCTATGGCTAAACTACTGATGAATATTAATATTAACAACAAAGATGTTAATCCTATGATGGCCAATGTTTTCTGTCTTAAATTCATAGAACTGAATGGATTTAAACTAAAGTTAGTCATCATCATCACCCCTTAATCTTGGATCAACAAATTTATACAGGACATCTGCAAGAGCATTTCCTACAAATACGAAAATAGTACTTATCAACACTATCCCCAGGAATAAAGGAACATCAGAACGTAGTCCTGCTGCAATGGTTGCCTGTCCTATACCAGGATAGGAAAATACCTGTTCTACAAGTACTGCACCACCGAATAATTCACTAAAACTCATGAATTGTAAAGTGATTGCAGGCAATAGTACGTTACGAACACCGTGTCTTAATATTATACTCCAATGACTTTCTCCCCTTGCTTCGGCAAATAGGAAATAATCACTGTTTTCAATGTTTACCAAACGGTCTCTGGTAAATAAGGCAATGCTTGAAATTCCCACAATACTTAGTGTGAATGCAGGCAGTATTAATCTGTGTAACCATTCTCCTAAAGTTACCTGATCTGCCATTACTCCGACAGGTACTGCAAGTCCTGATGGGAACCATCCCAGCCATACCGAGAAGATCATCATTACAATCAATGCTATCCAGAATGCCGGTGAAGACTGTAGAAGATAACAGTATGTTTTTACTGCTTTATCTATCCAGGTTCCACGTTTAGCTCCGGCCAGGATTCCTAATCCAAAACCCACTACTCCAGATATTATCCATGATGATAACATCAATACTAATGAAGCAGTGAATTTTTCCAAAATAACTTGAGTTACAGGAATTCTGTAAATCAGAGAGGTTCCTAAGTTTAACTGGAAGAGATCTGTCAGCCATCCAATTACCTTGTCCTGAATTGGTACATTAACTCCCCAGTATTCACCGAGTTTAGCTATTTGTTCTGGTGTTGCCAACATTTCTCCAAGATATGCTTTAACAGGATCCACAGGAGACAGTTCAATCATTATAAAACTAATAGCAGCCACGACAATTAACAATATTAATAATCTAACTGCCTTATAACCTAAAAATTTCACTAATTTATTGGTATTAATAGTAACACCTCCAATACCAAGTTAAATAAAAAAAAGTAGGAGTTAAAAGTATACTCCTTCTGTTATTTAGCTTGATGAGTTGGTATCGTTTGTTGAATTGGTATCAACATGTTTCCAATCGTAGATGTTACCCCAAATGTCTCCACCGTGAGGATAGATAGTACGGGTAGCATCAGACAGATCTAATGAATCACTTACGAAGAATAAGTAATTCGTGGATCCGATCCATAGGTACCCATTTTCTTCCTGACCTGCTTTAATAGCATTTGCCCATGTAGCATAGGAAGATTCCAAGTTTTGACTTCTGGCTTGTGAAATATAGGAATCTACTTGACTGTTGTTTATGTATGAAGGGTTAAGACCCATACCTTTAGCAGCTACTTCTGAGTCAAGTTCATTATAGATTACTGTAGGGTCATTACTACCGAATGCCATTACAATGGAGTTGGTGTTTGTGGTACTTTCCATTTCATCCCATGTTTTTCCTTCAGGAGTAACTTCCAATCCTATTGCTTTTGCTTGTTCTGCAAATTGAAGTGCTACTGCCTGTCTTGTTGTATCATCGGATGGATAATCCAATTCCCATGTTGCTTTTTGTCCATCTTTTTCAACAATTCCATCACCATCGGTGTCTTTCCAACCAGCTTCTTCAAGGATTTGTTTTGCCTGGTCAACATCCCCATCTGTAAAGTTGGTTCCTGTGGAATATGGTAATTCTGTTGATACACCATCAAAGGATATGTCACCTAAACCATATTGTGCTCCATCAATAATTGCTTGACGGTTAATACCTACATTTAATGCTTCTCTGATTGCAGGATCTGCTGTCACATTGTTTCCAATAACTCCTCCGGCATCGTTGGTTTTTCCTTCATCAGGCACCACAGGTAATGTGATTGCTCTTACGTCTATTGAAGGATAATCAACAGCATGCATGCCTTCAATTGTTTCATTGTAGTATGATAATGGTAATTCTACCAAGTCAACTTCACCTTTTTGTGCTGCTGCAAATGCTGCGTCAGATTCAAGGAAAAGATTTGTTAATTTTTTGTAGTATGGTTTTTCACCATAGTAATCGTCGTTTGCTTCGAATATTGCTTGTTGTCCTTTGTCCCATTGTACTAATTTGTATGGTCCTGAACCTACTGGGTGTTCACCATAGGTTGCGTTGTCATATGAATCTGATGGTACAATACCTAATTGTGTTAATTTGTAGATGAATGTTGAATCAGGTTTGTTTAATGTGAATTTTACTGTGTAGTCATCCACTGCTGTTACATCTTCCATGGAGGATAAGTCAATTACTCCATTTTCAAGTGCTGCTTTGTATGTGAATACTACATCTTCTGCAGTAAATGTGGAATTGTCTGTAAATTTGATATCATCACGTAATTTCACTTCCATAGATTTTGCATCTCCAGCCATTGTATAACCGGTTGCTGCATCATTTTCTATTGTTGCGTTTTCATTTACTCTAAACAATCTGCTTTGTATTAAAGGTTCTACCTGGTGACCTGATCCCCATCCGGTTAATGGATCAAATCCACCTTCAGGTTCTCCACCATGTATGTCTACTGCCATTACCAATTCATTGTCTGCTCTTTCGGTTGAATGAGTAGATCCCATACCGAAAGCTGCGTAAGCTAAAATTGCCAGAACAATAACTGCAGCAGCACCTATGATTATTTTTTTATTCATAAAAAATCCTCTTTTATTAATTATAATTATTTAGTTATGACCATTCTATTTTGAACAATGATTAAGTTAAATGTGGGAAAATCTTAGTGAAAAAATAGCCAAGTCATAAATTAATTATTTTTTTTATTATAAATTTTTATTAATAAACATTTTATGGAATACCCGTTTTTAGATAAGTATTCCAGTCATTAATAGTTTCTCATACATTTTTTTATTTAAATAATTAATTATGATTAGAAAGAACATGTGTGAAAAAGAACATTTCTTATCAGAAAAGAAATATTCAACTCCAGTAAAATTATTTCCAAATTTAATAAACATATTTCATTAATTTCAAGTAATGAATTTACAAAATCCAATACATACTTCTAATTACAAAATAGTAAACTAAACTTTAAAAATATTTAAACATAATTAATTATTACTATATTGTTAACAGATTACCATATAAGTATCGTTGAGAGATTTTAATAAAAAAAGGCATTACAGTTAAATATTTATACCAAAACAAAATAATGAAAAAACAAATTTCAGAAAATCCACCTTAATTCATGAATTTTATTTAAATTCTTATTATTAATACTTATTTTTAAATAAATATTAAAAAACAATAACCGTTTTAAATATAATTATGAATAAATTCACATATTTGAAATAACTAATGAAAACAAAGCCACAGTAGAAAATAAAATTTTTTTTTTGAATGATTTTTCAAAAACATTTGATTAATACAAAATAACAGAAAATTAAGAAAATATAACCTTTAAAAAAAATCCTAAAAAATAATCAAATTTAATGAAATACCCAATAAAAATTAACAAACAAATTATAATATAAACCAAATAAAAACAACAAACATTAATAAAAATACAACATCATCAACACCCCATTAATTTTTTTAAATTTTTATAGAAGTTATCATCAAAAACAAACCCATTACAACATGTTTAATTAACAATTTAATAACAATGTTAAATATATCGCATAAAAGTAATACTTTTTAGTAAAAAAGTATTTAAAAAAGGAGGAATAAAACGTATGTTGTAGTCTGTAATAAATATTTTTAAAAAAGTATGATTTTTATTATGGCTACATTCTCATACAAAAAAAAGTTAAGTATTGAAAAAACCTCTTTTATTAATTATAATTAGATATTCTCAACCAAAAATGAACAATATAACCATAATAAATTAATAAAAATATTTGAAGTAAACTCCCTGACCAAAAAAAAGAGACTTTACTTCAAAAATCAATACTTTTAATACAATATCCAAAGAATAATAAACTCTCCATAAACCACCGTAATTTAATATAACAATTGTGTTCAAATAATAACTATAATATATGGATTAAAAAAGTCTAAATCTTTTTTAAATTTTTTACTTTTTCTGTTTTTGTACCTGTTATGATTGAATTGCAGTACAAATCTCCCAAAAGATGCAAACCCTAAAAAATAAAAAAAGATTTTGAAATTACTGTATCACAATTATTTCTGTGCTATTATGCACATCCATTCCTTGCTTGGCGTGTAATCCTCAGACTGTTCTTCTTCAGCATACTTGTCCATTTCGAAAATGTCTTCAACCACATCTTCACTACAGTCTGTTGGAGTAACTTTTCTTATAATCTTCTTATTGTTTATTCTATCTCTTAAGAAGAATGTTATTTGAGTATAGCCTGCATCCAAAAGCAATTGTTTTAATTCTTCATCAGTATAGAAATAACATCCCTGACTGTTGGCTGTCTGTGATGTTTGGTCGTTTGCACATCCGTTAGCTTCCAGTACCAAAAAGAACTTTCCATCATTTTTAAGAATTCTTTTTACTTCCCTAAACGCGTTAACTATATCCGGCCAGAAGTAAACTGTTTCAAAACCTGTGATTATGTCAAATGTTTCATCTTCAAAGGGCATGTCAAGAACGTTTGCTTGTTTGATGACAACATTGCCTTCATCAACCTCTTTCTGGTTCATCATAATTGACTTTTTGACGCTGACATCACTGTGATCCACGCCGTATGTTTTTTCGTTGGATGATTTTTCATGCAGTCTCTTGATGTTAAGTCCACTTCCACAGCCAATGTCCAATACCACATTGTCATCTTTTACTTCTAGATTGGTCAGTGCCCATAATGATACGGGTGTGTGTCCTTCATCCATCAAATCCAACAGGTCTTCGCCTTTTTTGCCCTGAGGTTTTCCATAATCATAAAAAGTGTTTTCCATCATATCATCTTCCGAAAAAAATCGTCTTATTTTTGTGCTATTACGCATAGCCATTCCGGACTTATGTCCTGTTTTTTATCTATATTGTCCTGGTGTTCATCATCAGTCAGTTGTTCAAAGTAACCTTCTTCGTTATATGTTTTGATTAGTTTTTTGTGTTCCATGATTTTTCTGATTACACATGTTACCGATGAGTATCCTGCTTCCAGGAGCATGTCTTTGAATTCTATATCATTGTAAAATACTGCTCCATCATCATTACCATCATCAAGTGGTTGATAATTGTCTGTTCCGTTTATTCCCTGAACAATTATGAATTTTCCACCTGTTTTGAGTACCCGTTTTACTTCCATGAATGCGTTTGTTATGTCCGGCCAGAAGAATACCGTGGAGTATGCTGTTATGATGTCGAATTTTTCGTCCTCGAATGGCATGTCAAGAACGTTTGCTTGTTTGATGATGATGTTTCCTTCATCAACCTCTTTCTGGTTCATCATGATTGACTTTTTGACGCTGGTGGCACTGTAGTCTACTCCGTAGCTTTTGGCCTTGGGCGACTTTTCATATAAACGTTTAATGTTAAGTCCACTTCCACAGCCAATGTCCAGGAGTACATCATCATCCTTTACGTCAAAGTTTGTGTAGCTCCATAATGCTATTGGTGTGTGGTCATGATCCATCTGATTAAGTAATTCTTCTCCCGATTTTCCTTCAGGTTTTTTGTAACTTGGTATTTCATCCATAAGTTTCACCTAATTTTCTATGAGCTAAATGTTAATAAAATTTATGATTAAAAGTATGAGAAATTATTTAATTATTATATGCTAAAGTCTTTTTATATTTATGTATCCCATTGTTGCATGAGAATTTCCGAAATTAATATTAATAATAAGTTATAAGTTATTCAATTATAAATAATAACATTTTAGTTATAAGAAATAAGTAACCAATTAATAAGTTAAAAGTTATGAATTATTACCTTAAAAAAATAAAAACAAGAAAAAACAAACAATAACATATTGCTATTTGTTAAATAATACAAGATTTTAAAAATAGTTTTACAGTTTATAATAACAAGTCACAATTATATATAAAAACAATTCTTGGAGGAAAAAAACCTTGTCATACGAAGGATATCTCAAAGAATTTCTGGAAATCTCAAACATAGATGTTGGAGACAAAATAAGAGTAACAAAGCCCGAAATAGAACATGAAGGCATGCTACTTGAAAAACCAGATTATTCAAACGAAAACACATTAATTATAAAACTCAGCAGCGGATATAACATTGGAATAGATGTTAAGGATGCAAAAATAGAAAAACTAAGCGAAGGAAAAAAACCTAAAATCGAACTGGACCCTATAGACAAACAGATAAGTGAAGATAAGGACAACCTGTCAATCCTTTCCACAGGTGGTACAGTAGCCAGTGTAATCGACTACAAAACTGGTGCTGTTCACCCTGCATTCACGGCCGATGACCTTTTACGTGCAACACCGGAACTGGTAGATCATGCAAACATCAAGGCAAAAGCAATATTCAACATTCTCAGTGAAAACATGAACCCCGAATATTGGAAAAAAACTGCCGAAGCAATCTATGATGAAATAAATGATGGTGCAGATGGAGTAATCATAGCTCACGGGACAGACACCATGCACTACACCGCATCAGCACTGAGCTTTATGATAGACTCACCAGTACCTATAGTACTTACTGGAGCACAGCGTAGTTCAGACAGACCATCAAGTGACGCATTCACAAACCTCATGGCATCTGTTGTCGCAGCAAAATCAGACATCGCAGAAGTAACGATTTGTATGCACTCCTCTGAAGATGATCCTACATGTGCATTACACAGGGCAACCAGAGCACGCAAAATGCACACATCCCGTAGAGACACATTCCAAAGCATTAACATGAACCCCCTTGCAACCATTGAAAACAATCAGATACACATTAACGATGCTGAAGTACCATACACTAAAAGGGGAGAAAAGGAACTGTCATTAAACAACACATTGGCAGATAAGGTTGCACTGGTTAAAATGTATCCTGGAATAGACCCTGAAATAATAGAC
>DUHK01000053.1 GCA_013330915.1 Methanosphaera sp.
TTTAGTGACAAGTTTATCAATGATACAGGAAACATAATGATCTATAAAGAGATGGAAGAAATTGTCGTTGACATGATAATGGAAGAAATTTTAGGGAGTTTTTAAAGATGGAGTATTTAGACAAGATTTCAGATCCCTTAAAAAATTATGATGAAGAAAACATAGAATACCTGGATTTGTTTGATTATCCGGAGTTATTTTATGGAACTCTAAGTATAACAAACAAAAGACTGGATTTCTGTAAATTTCCCACACAAGCACGAGAAGAAATGAACAACTTTGATGCCGGAGCAATCAGGGAAATGAAAAGCTATCACAGTGCATCTTGCGGTGTCAGATTAAGGTTCTTCACCAATTCCAAGAGAATAATATTCAAAATCAAACTCAAAAGAAAGTACAGCGTTCTGAAAATGGTTAACTGGGGTTCCTTCGGTTTTGACGTGTATAACCTAGTAGGAGACCAATATGATCACAGAACTGTTTTTGCACCTGGAAACGGTTATGATCTATTTGCTGAAAGTGTGTACGTACCGGCGAATGGAAAATTATGCATCTTCCTGCCAAATTACAACACAATCGAAGAAATGTATATGGGAATCGACAAAGGAAGCATTGTGGAACCTATTGACTACCCTGAAGAAAATATGCTGCCAATAATTTTTTACGGAAACTCCGTAACACAGGGAGCTGCAGCTTCACATAGTGGAAACAGTTTTCCAAACCTTGTTAGCAAGAAAATGAACAACGACATCATAAATATTTCCGCTTCATCTTGTTGTAAGGGTACAGATACCATTGCAAAATTCATAGGAAAATTAAATGCCAAATGTATTGTAATTGATTATACAAGAAACGCTTATACAACCGATTATTTTAGAAAAACCCATGAAGAATTTTATAAAAACATTAGAAAATATCATCCTGACACTAAGATAATTCTCATGACCTCGGAATCCTTTAACAACTGGAGAGACTATGACGACTTTGACGAGATTGTGACAAATACTTATGAACATGCCAAAGAAAACGGGGACAACACATACATAATCAATCAGAGAAAACTTTTTAATGAAGAGGACTACGATTTTATTTCTGTTGATAACTCACATTACAGCGATTATGGAATGAACAAAATTGCAGAAAGAATATGTGAAATAATAAGGGACAAATAAATTGTATAAAGAGTTTTAGAATAGTTTTATGGAGTATAAGTATGACTTACCAGAAATTTGAACAAGAAAAAAGCAAAACATTAAATAAGGTTCCCATTCATGAATTAATTAACTTCAACCAGAGCAATGAGAACGTTAAGGTATCAATCATCATCCCGGTTTACAATGTGGAGGAGTACCTTGAAGAATGTTTGGACAGTGCCATAAGTCAAACACTTCAAGACATAGAAATAATATGTGTCAATGATGGATCAACAGACAATTCCCTTAACATATTAAAGGACTATGCATCCAGGGATAAACGAATCAGAATAATCAACAAGGACAATGCCGGCTATGGTCATGTGATGAACCTTGGTATGGACATGGCAAGCGGGGAATACATTGGAATCATTGAAAGTGATGATTACGTTTTGCCGGAAATGTTTGAAAGGTTATATTCCGTGGCAAAGGAACATGACCTGGATTTCGTGAAAAGTAACTTCTACAGATTCCACCGTGGAAAGGATTATCTTGAAAAAACATTTAACAAGATAGCATTTAAGGATGAAAATTACAACAAAATCATTTGTCCCAGAGAAAATCATGACTGCTTTACTTTTATCATGAACACATGGTGTGGAATTTATAAAAGAGATTTCCTGCAAAAAAACTGTATCCGACACTTTGAAACTCCGGGAGCATCCTTTCAGGATAATGGATTCTGGTTTAAGGCTAACGTATATGCCGATAAAACAATGTACTTAAATGATGCATTTTATATGAATCGCAGAGACAATCCTGATTCTTCAGTAAATGATTCCGGAAAAATGATGTGTGCAAACAGGGAATATCAGTTAATATATGATTTTCTTGAGAAAAATGCTATTAAAGAAGACTTTTTGGATGTTTACAGTTTAAAACAGTACCACAACTATTTATTCACCCTCTCCAGAATTGCTAAGGAAAACAAGAAAGAGTATCTTAACATTATTTCAAAGGAATTTAATCAAAGCAATCAGAAGGGAGAACTTGACACATCCCTTTTTTCATTAAGACAGATAAATGAAATTTACTGGATTATGAGAGATCCCGAAGAGTTCTATTACAGGGAAATCTTAAGTCAGATTAAGGTATCTGTAATTCTTCCTGTGTATAACAGTCAAAAACACTTAAGGGAATGTTTGGATTCACTCTTGAATCAAAGTCTGAGGGAAATAGAAATAATATGTATAAATGACGGATCAAAAGACAACTCCCTGGAAATACTGAAGGAATACAAAGCAAAGGACAACAGAATTAAAATCCACAGCCAGGAAAATAAAGGTGCAGGCGCTGCACGTAACAAGGGCATATCCCTGGCCATGGGAGAGTATCTTTCATTTTTAGATGCCGATGACTTTTTTGAAAAAGACATGCTGAAACTGGCTTATGAAAAGATTACAAAGGAAAATGCGGATATCTGTATGTTTGAGTCATATACATATGACAACATTACAAAAACAAGGGAAATAAACACCAACGCAATTAAAAAGAAATTTCTGCCAAAAAAAGATGTGTTCAACAGAAACGACATAAGCTCCAACATTTTCAAGGATATTCGTGGATGGGCATGGGACAAGCTTTACAAAAGAAGTTTTGTTTTAAACTACAATCTTAAATTCCAAGAGATAAGAACAACCAACGACATGTACTTCGTATTTGTTTCATTATTAAAGGCAAACAGAATCACCATACTCGAAAAGGCCTTGTATAACCAAAGGGTAAACGTGTCAACATCCCTTTCAAACACAAGAGAACTATCATGGGACTGTTTCTATCATGCACTGATGAAAGTCAAGGAAGAACTAATCAACATGAACATTTACGACAAATACGAAAGGCAATTCGTGAATTATGCATTACTCAGTTGCATATGGAATTTTGAAACGTTAAGGGAACCACTGGCCTATTCACTTTTTGAAAAGTTGAGGAGTGAATGGTTTGAATCACTGGGTATTTTAAACCGTGAAAAAGAATATTTTGAAAACAAAAACGATTACAATATTCTTATGGAAATCATGAACATTCCATTAGATGACGAAAATGCTTACAAGGATTATCAGATTAATTACTGGAAAAATAAAAACAACAACTATGAGGATATAAAAAACGTTCCCATTAAAATAAACGAACACGAAACACTAAGTGTGAACGAAATTGTGGAAAAGTTATGTTGGTACAGAAAGGAATATAATTAATGTTTAGGGGATAAAATACTACTACGAGGTAATTTTATGGTTTTAAAGAAAATATCAGATATGATTTTAAATAAAAGCAACAGCTATCAGTATTATAAAACAAACTGTGAAAAACTTGAAAAAAGCAATAGGGAACAGGTTGAAGAAATCAAAAGACTAAAAAACGAAAACAAAAAACAAAAAGAAGAACTGGAAAAACTTAACCAAGACACTTCCCTTGAAGACGAAAAAAACAAACTCAATGAAATAAATGATTCCCTTAAAAATGAAATTGAAACCTTAAAAGCTTCCTGTTCAAAATATGAGGAAGACAATACATATCTAAAGTCCCTGCTAAAATTCGAAATAGAAAGCATAGAAAAATATATGTTCGAATTGGTTGAACAAAAAAATAATGAAAAAAAGAAAGAGTGATGAAGGTTATTTAATAAACTCTTTTTAATATATTTTTAACCTGATCTTCATCAAATACTATCGGATTGTTATCCATACGGCCACCAGTAAATGTTAATTTAATGATGTCATCTATTTCTTCCTCTTTAACTCCAAATTCCGATAGTTTTAGAAGCTGAATTCCATCAGATACTTCATCAATCCATTTGCTGATGTCTTCGACAGATTCTGCATTCCATGAATCCAGGAACAATTCAAAATCAGGAATATAATCCCTGTTTTCTTTCAATACTTCAGAGAGAGTTAAACTTACTGCCAAACCGTGTGGAATTCCATAAAGTAATGTGAGAGGATAACTGATGGAATGACATGCTGTTGTCCTTGTATTTGAAAAGGCCAGTCCTGCAAAAAATGCACCCTGATAAACCTTTTTACGGTAGGATAAATTTGACCTGTCCCCCAAAACCTTTGGAAGATATTCCACAATGAGTGATATTGCATCACGACTCAACTGCTGAACGATTGTGTTGGTTGAAACTGACCAATAGGCTTCACATGCATGTGATAAAGCATCCAGTGCTGTTGACAATGTCAGTTTTTCAGGCAGGGTTAATGTCAGTTCTGGAACAAGCCATGATTCAGTTGGATAAAGGTAATCTGCATCAACGGAATATTTTTTGGTGTTGTCATAATCCCATACTGTTGCCCATTTTGTACAGTCAGATCCCGTTCCTGCGGTGGTTGATGAAGCTATTATCGGAATGTAATTTTCATTTTCCAAATATTTTTTGGAAGTAATCAGATCAATTACCTCTTCAACCGTAATTTCTCCATTTGTACTGTAGTCATAGAGTGCAGAAATGCATTTTGCAAAATCGATTGAAGTTCCTCCACCTATTGCAATAATCAGTTCTGGTTTTTGTGTAATTCTTTTGAAGTAGTCACAAATCAGGTGAGTGTCAAGACTTTTAAGACTTTCATCAAATAGGATGATGTTATCAGAATACTTGTCTAAAATTTCCTCCAAATTATTTGTTTCAATTAAACGTTTACTTGCTATGAATACAACATTCGGTTGATTCAACTCTTCATTTAATCGTATCTTCAAGTCATTTACATCATATTCATAGAATTTTATAGGAACATTGAATACCCAATCCATATATCTCAACTCATTTTTTATTTTTTTTATTCGTCCAGTTTTTTCATGAAAGCAAGTTTATTTTCAACAGGTGTTGTTGTAGGTCTGCCCAAATCCTTTCTTGAACCTATGCTCACATCAACTATAAGCAAAACAGGACCTTCCTGACTTAGGAATGATGGTAGAACATCATTGAGTTCTTCGGCACTTGATGCATGAACAACATTTTTGTATCCGCAATTTTTTGCTATTTCACCTATGTTTATGTCACCCATTATTGTAGGAAGTCCACCTACGGTCTCGTGGGCACAGTTGTTGAAGAGAACATGGAAATAGTTTGCAGGAGACTTTGAACCGACCATTGCCATTGATCCCATATGCATAAGTATTGCACCGTCCCCGTCAAAACATACTATCTTTTTTTGTGGTTTATTCAAGGCAATGGACAGTGCTATTGTTGATGAATGACCCATGGAACCAACTGTTAAAAAGTCATTGCTATGACCATGTCCCTTTTCTTCCCTATATTCAAAGAGTTCCCTTGATGATTTTCCTGTTGTTGAAACTACAATATCATCCAGGCTCAGGTTATCGATAATGACTTTTATTGCATCTTCCCTTGTTAATGTATATTCGTTAGATTTTTCTGTTTTAAATGATTCAAAAGCCCCTTTTGAAACTACAAATGCAACGCTTTTTCCTTCGGATAACTTAGGAGCAAAACTGTTTTTAAACAATTCTTCAATATCTTCGATTTGAGTATCCTCGGTTAGGATTTCATAATCTATATCCAAAAGTTCCAGTAAATCAGGAGTTATTGCTCCCTGTTTTACGTGTTGTGGTTCATCCTTTACTCCCGGTTGTCCTCTCCATCCCACTAGATAAACTACGGGAATGTTATATACATTAGGATCGGTTAATGACGTAATTGGATTTACAGCATTACCCAGACCGGAGTTTTGCATGTACACCAGAGCGTAATTTCCAGTGGATAAATGGTATCCGCTGGCCAATGCCACTGCATTTCCTTCATTTGGAGCTATAATGTGTTTATCGCTTATGCCATATGTGTCTTCTATATAATCACAAAATGATTTTAATTGAGAATCAGGCACTCCCGTATAAAAGCCCACATTATTTTTCTTGAGTAAATCTTCGAATTCATTAACTTTTATCATTTATCATCACTTGTCCATTTTTTTTTATTCATCAGGAATTAATGTTAATATTTCCTTAATAGGCAAACAGGCCTCGTCAACTTCATAACATCTGTTGTTTTTAAGAATTGTTTCTGCAGTTTCCATCATTGCAGGATAAGCACTTCTGATTAATTGATTTGCATAAATTACTATGTTGACTCCACGTCTTGCAAATTCGTCTTCATATACTTTGTTGAATGATGTTGGCACAACAACCAATGGAACATCCTGTGTGAATTCTCTGAATTTTTCACAGAACTCAAATATTTCATCAGGTTCCTTTTCACGGCTGTGAATCATTATTCCATCGGCTCCTGCTTCAACAAATGCTTTGGCTCTTGTCATGGCATCGTCCATTCCCTGTTTTAAGATTAATGATTCTATTCTTGCTATTATCATGAAATCCTTTGTGGTCAATGCTTTCTTGGCCGAGGAGATTTTTTGGCAAAAGTGTTCTATGGAATCCTGTGTTTGTTCTACTTCTGTTCCGAAGAGTGAATTTTTCTTAAGACCTATTTTATCTTCAATGATTACTGCTGAAACTCCTATTCTTTCAAGTGTTTTTACATTGAAAACAAAGTGTTCAATTTCTCCACCGGTATCCCCGTCGAGGATGATAGGTTTTGTGGTTACTTCCATTATCTCGTCAATTGTTTTTAGACGAGAAGTCATGTCCACAAGCTCTATGTCGGGTTTACCCTTTGCCGTACTGTCGGTTAAACTTGATAGCCACATTGCATCGAATGATTCTATTTTATCGTCCTTGACAACCTTTGCATTTTCCACTACCAAAGCACTTAATCCGTTATGTGCTTCCATGGTTTTTACTATTGGTTTGAGTTCCAATAGCTTTTTAAGTTTTGCCCTTCTGATTTCCGGCATTGCACTTGCAGTTTTTACTGCATCGTTGAGTTTGTCTATGCTTACCCCTTTTGTGTATGGAATTTCAACCAATTGTCCATTCCATTCTTTCAAGGTTTCAATAACGTTTGCACGTGTTTCCTTAAGATTGTTGTTTGTCCAGTCGTCACCGTGAACCACATAATCCGGTTTGAGTTTTCTTAGATTATCAGTATAGTCCAGTGTGGTCTGTGGTATGACTTCCTTTACCCCCGCGATGTTTTCTATGATAAAACATCTTTCTTCAAAATCAAGTACTGGCAGACGTTTATATGTGGCTATAACTTCATCTGTTAAAACTCCTACTGTTAAATCCCCATATTCACTTGCCTTTTTAATTAAGTTAATGTGTCCGTGATGTAAAATATCCGCACTTATTGCTGTGTATACCTTAGTCATTTATCTCACCAGAATATTTTTTATAGTTATTTAAATCTTCTTTCGTGTCTATTTCTGAACAATAGTATCCTTTAATATCAATACCTTTTATTTTTATTTGATCATCTAATAATTCATTTAATGATTCTTCTGCATAAACATTTGTATTGTCATTTTCACAGAATTTTCTAATGTTTTCTTTCCAGCAGCACCAATCCTTGTTATTGAGCTTATATAATGGCTGACAGGCAAGTGCATCATCACCGAAGTAGTTGACACTTACCTTTTTTACATAATCTCCCTCGATTTTTGCCTTAAAGTCCTTTTCGGGAATTTCGCTTTGTGAATCCACAACCATACATGATTCCTCGCAATCACATAACATGTCAACTACTTCCCTGTCAAATATCAAATCCCCATGAAGTAAAAACAAATCATCCGATATGTCATCCCTTATATAATCTATGGATTTAATGTAGTTTGTTGAGTCATATACAGGGTTATGTACAAATGTGAAATTAACATCAGGAAATGTCTCTTTTGCATAATCTTCAAGAACATCATTCAGATATCCTGTTGTGATAATGAACTCGTCGATGTCATAGTTTAACAAAACGTTCATTGCTTTTGAAAATATGCTTTCGTTATCATTTATTTTTACCATTGATTTTGTAACGTTTTTTGTCAATTCCTTTAATCTTGAACCCATTCCTGAATTTAAAATTATTGCTTTCATCATAATCACTAAAACCTTTTTTTTCATAAAATAATTGTTATGTCAATACACCTGTTCTTTCTTGGTCCATCCAATTCTACAAAAAATATGCTCTGCCATGTACCCAAACTAATTTTACCATTAATAACAGGCAAGGTTTGATTTGGATTAGACAGCAATGACTTCAAATGACTTCTGGCATTATTATCTATTCTGTCATGATAATAATCATCAAAAGGAATCAGATGTTCATAAAGGTTTATGATATCTTCTTTTAATCCTTTTTCATCCTCATTGATAATTATACCTGTTGTTGTGTGTTTTGTAGAAATGTTAACAAGAGCGTTTTCTATTTTATTTGATTTTATAATTCTTTGAACTTCAGATGTGATGTTTATTAATTCAACACCGCTATTTGTATCTATGCTGAGAGTTTCATGTATAAAGTTCATGTTTTTACCTTATAACTGTGATTCAATATCCTCATAATCCATTGTACGTTCACAATAATGACATCTTAACAATACCGGTTCCTTTGATTGAACGTAAAACCTGTCCTGTAAAGGTTCGTTGGAATTGCTTATACAATTTGGGTTACTGCACTTAACAACACCCACAACTTCATCGGCCAGATGCAGATTGAATTTGTTAACTATCTCATAATCACGAATAATATTGATTGAAGCCTGAGGAGCCAATAAAACGAGTTTATCCACTTCCTCCTCTGATAATTCCCTTCCTTCAATTTTTATTATGTCCTTTTTACCCATGTTTGAAGATTCAACATTTATTGCTACCATTACAGGAGTTTCATCATCAGGCAAATTAAGCATGCTAAGAATGTTTGCGGCCCTGTTCTGTTTGATGTGATCAATTACTGTACCGTTTTTGATGGATTTTACTTTTAATTCTTTTTTTTCTGACATAACAATCTACTCTTCAAATTTTTTTATTTTACGTGTTTTAATAGCTTGACCAGTGCTGAAATCTTTTATTTCATAACTGGACAACAATGATTTTCCACAAGCCAATAATTCATCGTCTTTGTTGACTATCAGGACTTCATCGTTTCTTCTGATGTTTTCATCACAATCCAGAACAAACTTGTTGAACACTGATTTTCCTTGAACAGCGTATGGTTCTGAATCCTCTGAAACCACCACTCTTGCGTTTGGATAAGATAAATGTTCGTGTAAACGTTTTGCACCCAAGTCAGACAGTATTAAAAATCCGTCGCTGGCTCTCATATTTACTATTGCCCTGTTATCTTCGTATACGTGACGAATTTTTCCGGTTTTTCGACTTTTTTCTATTTTGATTTTTTCAGGATCGTTTCCGAACAATGCTTCTCCGCAACCCGCACCAAATTGATAATCAGCAACTTCCATCAGTCTGTTGAAATCGGAAATTTTTGCTTCAGGAAGAATCAGTTCGTTTTCATAGAGGTCATATCCTTCCAATTCAAATGTTTGAATAACCTTCCTGTGAATTAAGACGTTTTCATATTTCTTTGCATATTCACTTATTAATTCCCTGACGAATTTCTTGGAAGTTTCATCGTGTATTGAAGGTGTTTCATTTTGTGCAAGAGGATAATATTCATCCAGTCCGAGTGGAATTATTCCGAATGGAATGTCCGCAACTACAATGTCACTATCTGAATAATCATTATTCACCGAATTTGAATAGAACGTTGAAATTTTTGGGGTGTACTTCTTAATGTATTCCCTGTTAACGTGTTTTGCATATGGCTTACTCGTTGGCGGCAATATTATTAAATTTTTGTTTTTGGCTTTGATTTGTTTTAATTTTTCAACGTGTCTGTAGACTTCGGAACGTGAGAGTGATTCATAACCTGTGTAGAAGAATGCTGATTTTTTACTGCTTGGAGTTAATCTTTCCATATCCTTTTGATATTCCTGTAATCTTCTTAGGCCGTCAAGTAAAAACGGATGTGATCTGCATCTTAATTCAACCAGTTTCATCAGTTCTCCATCGACTATTGCCTGTCTGATTCTTCTGATTTCGGCAAAACTGATGTGAAGATTATGTTCGGCTATTAACTTTGCACGTTTTTCCTGATCCATTTGTTTGAGTTCTTCAACAGTGTGTTCACAACAGACCCTGCAGCTGCAAGGCATTTCTATAAGATTTTCCAGTTTTAATGTGCCGTCAGGCATCATGAACCTGTCCTTGTTTGCGTATAGAATATATGCTGCACTGTCAAATAAGTCACATCCCATAGCAACAGCCAATGCAAAAACCATAGGGTGACCTGCACCCATAAGATGTCTTGGCTTGTCTTCAGGCAAACCTCTCATTGAGTACATTACAGCATCAACCAGATCAGCATAGCGATACATTTCCATTAAAGGCACCACTGCACCTATAGGATAAATATCCGCATCGAAGCGGGATATTTCCTTTGCACAGTACTCTCTAAGGTCTGGGAATGTGGAACCCTGAACTACACTGTTTAAGAGTAAATTCTTCCTGACCTTTGATGCTTCTTCGGCTCTTTCGATTGTTACCTTCAAATCTTCTTCGGCTTCTTCCCTTTTAACATATGGTGCGGTAGGAATATCCAATGATGTTCCTATGTCTGTGCCGATAGCTTCCTGAAACTTAATGACTTCCTCGTTAGATATGTCAATGTCACCATATACCGATAACTGGAAGGAACCTGAATCAGTTTCAATTGTTCCAGGAAAATCTATTAATTCGTGAACTCCATCCTTTAAGGCTTTTTCCTTTAACTTTTCATTCTTATAAATTATATAAGAATTTGTTATTACAATTTCCGCCCCAAATTTCTTAACGTCTAATGTTTGTTTTCCAGGGTGGACAACAGGCATTAGATTTGGAGTGGTTACCTTACCATGTGGAGTTTTAAACGTTCCAATACGTGCCATTGCATCTTTATATTTTATCTCAAAATCCACTATATTACATCCCAAAAATTTATTATCATTATTTATATTTGTTAAAGCTAAAAGAAATATTTTTTAGATAAACCTTTAATGTATGAAAATATTTTATTTGAATCGTTGCTTTTTGTTAGCTGTTTTTTGTTAATTGAAGCCTTATAATCCTCAAAACTGTTAGAATCTTTAATCGATACGTAAAAATTCCGTTTATCGGAAGATATTTTGTCCAATATACCTTCTTTAATAGTGTTTTTATTAAAATCTTCATTTAAGAGTGTGAAAAACTCTTTTTTATCTTCATTGTTTTCAAAGAGGTTTTTTAGTTCTGTGAGCTTAAAGTTAACATAATTTTCTTCCAGCAGGTCATAAAGCTGTTCATTGTTCAGGAATATTCTTATTTCATCGAGTACCTGTAAAAATTCGTGACTTTTATTGTTCTGTACTGATTTGGATTGTCTGGTGTTTGTTTCTGTTCGTCTGTAGTTATAGAAGATTTCATTCAGATAGGATATTCTTTTGGCCTTGATTATGGATTTTATATGGAAGAATACGTCTTCAAAAAGTCCAACCTCAGAAAAGCTGATATGATTTTTTCTGAGAAAATCGGTTTTGTGTAACTTTGTACATACTATTAAAAAGTTATTCATCACGATATCGGTTTTTTGGTGAAAATCGAAAGTTCCCTCTATGTTTTCGGGGTAGTATATTCTTTTTCTGAAATTTCCTTCGGGCAGATGCTCTATGGCATTAAAGAGCACAAGTTCAGATTCATTTTCCTTTGCATTGTCATAGAGCTTTTCAAGGGCGTCCAATTCAATCCAATCATCTGCATCCAAAAAGAATATGTATTCCCCTTCTGCTATTTTTAAGCCTTCATTTCTGGCAGATCCAGGTCCCCGATTATTTTGTTCCAGGATTTTTATTCTTGAATCCTTTCTTGAATATTGCTCAAGAATTTTCTGTGAAGCATCCGTTGATCCGTCATTTACACAGATGATTTCAATATCATTTAGTGTTTGATTGATAGCGGATGTTAGGCATTCATCCAAATATTTTTCCTTGTTAAAAACAGGTATGATTACTGATATTTTCATAGGCACACACTTCATTTTACAAATCATTGCTTTTTTGAATTTTTTTGATTCCTATTCTTAGGTATTTTACATCTTACTTTGAATTATCATATACTGAATTTTAGACTTCATGAAATTTAGTTCAAATCATAAAAGTATAAAATTTATTGTTTGAAAAATAATTATAATCACATGGAATTATTTTAAATTAAGTTTTTCAATCCGACATGTAGATTTTCACATTGAAAAATAAAATTTTACATATAAAAAAAAGAAAAAATGAATTTGTTATGATTTTAATAATTCACAAATTTTATCGGCAACCCTGAACATGGCGTAATCTGTATATCCTCCGCCGTCTATGGCCGCCAGATCGTATTCATCACCATTAAACAGGTCCTTCTGATTCAGTATATACGTGTTTTCTCCACGTTTTTTTGCATTGTTATATGTTTGGTAAATCACGTCATCAAATGATTCGTATTTTTTAGATTTGTTAAATACTGCCGATGTCATGATGATGATTTTTTTATCGGGATGCATCTGTCTGATTTTCCTATAGAAAGCTTCGTGTGTATCTTTAAAATAATCCAAATCCGAAGCGTTTCTGGAATAGTCTATTACAATGGAATCACACTCAAGATTTCCAATCATTTCTGCCGCTTTAATTGTTCCTCTGCAACACATGGTCGTGGAAAAATTAATTATGTCCTGATTCATTTGTCTGCTGACAATATTTGGGAATGCGTTACCGCTTCTTGTTGCCGAAGCTCCCTGTGTAATGTCGTTTCCATAGAAAATTATCGGGGAACGTTTGTCTTTTGGATAACGGAATTTTCCAATTCTTGAGCCACGTTCTATTCCTATGTACATCTGTTCAATAGTGTCGTAGCTTGGTAAAAAGATACATACCGAACTGTTAGGGGGAATATATATCTGATCGGCATATAAACGGTATCCTTCCTGAGGGGCTATTAACTGTTTGTGTTGATATTTGCCGTCCTTGGAGACAAGATGAATATCCAATCCGGAAGAGTTCCATGTTACCATGTTTTTATAATTGTAACCTCTTTTCAATTCAACCTTAAATACAAGTCTCCTGGATGTGGTTTTAAATCTTATTCTGCAACCGCATGAAGCAGTTTTATGGTAAATCATCGAATTGTTTACAACCCTGCCGAACTGTATCATTTCCTTTTCCACTTCAGGAGTGTACTTACAAAAATTTACCTTATCCGTGTTAAACGGATTTCCAAAAACCAATGAAGGATGATTTAATACGTTTAAATACTGAATATTCTTTTCATCTATTGATTTAATAGGATCGGCTAGTGAATTTAAATATTCCATTGTGTCAATCTCCTGATAACTTCTTTAACCTCATTATAAATAAAAATGTTTCCGGAATCGTTCATAAACCAGACGTTATAAGTGCACATGTCCCTGTGTTCATCATCATAAAGGTAAGATAAATCCAATACTTCCAGTTCACCGTTTTTAACCAGTCGTTGAATGGTTTTATTTAGTATGATTGATTTGTACATTCTGCCGTCTGGAATTGAGTACCATCCGACAACTTGTTTACATCGCTGTTTCATCAGACGTATTACATCCACGAGATCTTCTTCAACGGCAAGTTCGTTTTGGCTGAAATAATCCAGTTCCAATATTCCAATATCTGCAACAGGGGGATTTTTTGTGGAATAATATTCTTTAACTCTTCTTAGATAATTTTTATCATCAAAGGCCACATGATATACATTGGCATCAAATTTTCTTTCTATGATGTTTGAAAACATGTTTGCAGAAGTAGTGCATCCTATTCCGTAGGTTGTCGGACCGCCCACAACCACAACATTCTTTTCAGGAATCAATTTAATAATTTTAGCGTATGAATCATCGGGCAATATAATCTGCAGCTTCCTTAGAGTACTGATTATCGGACCGTATATCAATATTTCATAAATTTCTCCCTCATCCACGAATTCTGACATGTCAATTGTAAACGGAGTATCCAAAGCGTAGTTGCCTATGTTATACCACATTCTGTCATTAAGAGTTCTGTACATCACACTAAGACCTTCACGAAGAGAAAGACCCATATGTGGAAAGAAACTTCGTACAACATTAACAACCTCAAAGTCTATGTCAAAAGTCTGTGAATCGCTTTCAAAAAAATAGGACATAGAATCTACAGGTCGGCGTGAAGGATATTCCTTATCAAAAAAATCTAATAATATGATTATTCCCCCTAATAATATTATCCTAATTTATCTTTTATTTTTCATAAAAATAAAAGTTTTTATTTAATGACTTGTAATTTTTTTTTTGAACTGAATATTAATCAGCTATGGATTAAAAGTTTTTACATTATTAATTAAAAAAAAATATGTGAAATAAGTTCATATTCACTCAAATTTTAAAAGTAACAGTGGAGACATGAATTTATAGTATAATACTTTAAAATTTCTGTTTAATTCTTCCTGAACTATGTTTTCATCCACATTTTTTAAGGCTTTCTGAATATATGAACAGGTATCAAAATCCAATGAACTTATATCGTTGTTGTTGTGTTCTAGAATGATTTCAATATATCTAAACAATCGGGTGTAAAATACTTTTATGATGTTTTCATCGTGAACGTCGTTTTCCTTGAGAACGTCATAAATATCCAAAATCCTCTTCATCGGCAGAGTGTTATCTCCAAAGTCGTTTGAAGAAGAATTTGGATTTGTTATCCTGTAATAATAAAATGCATCGTCCAGATAAATTATTTTTTCGGCTTTCAGGGCAGTTTCATAGAAAAACGGATTGTCAACCCATCCACCTTTAGGAACTTCAAGGAATTTAATGTTGTTTTTTTGTAAAAAGTCTTTTGAATAAATTCCAGCCCATATTGAAGGGTGTCCTTCAACAAATAATGGTTCTTCCTTTAAGGTGATGATCTTTTCGGTTGGTACGTCCCGTTTTGAAACGTCCTTGATGATTTCCACATTAGCTTCATCATAATCGTTTAGATAATAAAAGTTAGACTTGATAATGTCTATCGTATCGTTTTGTGAATGGGAATATAATGTTTCAAGCATTTTATCATCAATATAATCGTCCGTTTCGACTATGCTGATATATTTTCCTTTTGATTCATTTATTCCAAGATTTACCTGGTATCCATAGCTTTTCTTGTCGGAATTTAAAATTCGTATCCTTTCATCTTCTTTCTGGTACTTCTTAATTATGTCCAGTGTTTTGTCGGTAGATCCTGCATCAACACAGATGACTTCAATATCCCTGAATGTTTGGTTTAAGACGCTTGAAAGACATTCCTCCATGTAGTCCTCCACATTCAATGATGGCATGATTACAGAAATTTTAGGTGTTAAACTCATTATTAGTCTCCATTTTTTTTGTAATAATAACGTTGTTGATTAGATTTTACTTATTCTTCGTTCATTTTGGCAATGTATGGTTTTAAAAATCTTCTACGATTCAGTAACTTATTGTATTCGATTTTTTCATAATATGTTTTTTGTAATCTGTTGAATTCATATGAATTATCCGAAATGATTATCTGTTCGAATAGTTTTCTGTTATAATCTTCGATATTTTCCAGAAATTCATCTATTTCATCACTGTTTAATAGGTTAACCAGGTCTGTTCTTATTGTGTTAAAGTACTCGTTTTTATAAATTTCCTTAATGGTGAAGTATCCTTTCATATTGCGATTGAACAGATGATTGTAGATGCCCTTATTATTTTCAAGCTTATCGTATTGTTTGAATAAATCCATTATTTTGTTTGATGATGGTGGAATGTTAAGGAATTTTCGGGTATCCCTGTTTTTTAATGTGGTGTATCTGTCAAGATGTAAGTATAGGAAGTCGTTTAGACAATTGACTTTATTTGCCCGTATGAATGATTCATAGAAGAAAATGTTTTCACTGTACTCACAGTTGCCTTTGAATGTAATTTCATTGTCCTGAAGGAACTGTGCTGAGTATAACTTATTTTCCACTGACGGATTCAATTCAAGGATTAGATTTTGAACTTCGTCGAAGTCAAATGATTTATCCCCACATTGATTTATTACATTGCTTATGGAATATTGATCATTTTCATATTCTTTACCGTTTTTATCGCGGTTTTTTATGTTTGCAATTACGAAGTCTGCATCTGTGTCCTGAATCTTTTCAAGCATTGCTTGTAATGCATTTTCCTTCAGCAATGTTCCGGCTTTCAATATTTGAACGTAGTTACCGTTTATATTTTTGATTACATTGTTTATTGATGTGGAGAGTCCACAGTGCTTGTGTGAATAAACTTTTATGCGCTCGTCTTTTTTGGCATATTGTTCAAGCAGTGCCAGTGAATCGTCTGTTGATTCATCGTCAATGCATATAATTTCCAAATCCGTAAATGACTGATTCATTATGCTTTCAATAGAATCCCCAATGAATTCATCATCATCAAATACATATAATAATACTGATATTTCGACCATAACAACACCTTACCAAACATTAGTTTCCGCCTTGAATTTTTCTAAGCGGTTCTGTGATTTTCCAGGAATTAGAACTCAACAACTCCTCTTTGAAATGTTTTAAATCATTATTTTCTTCTTTTAATGTTTTTATTTGTTGTTTTAATTTTTCTATTTCCTTATTCTTAGCTTCTTTAGCATTCTTTAAGTCGTTGATTTGTTGTTGACTAAATACTGCCTTTTCTGAAATACTTTTGTTTAAGGAACTCCATTTAACTTTTACGTTGACAATTTGTCCATCCTTAACTGCTTTTTTGAAAATGAACGGGTCGTCATGCCATGTTGGCCTGTTTCCACTTAGTATGACCTCGTCATCTACAATTATTTCGTTGTAATCAATGTATATCGGCACTTTAACATTATTTTCCTTATAATAGACAGATCTGAACTCCATGTTCAGGTTTCCGTCATTGATACATTTGAATGAAAAGTTTAAACTTCCCTTGTCACTGATTATTTCAGTTCCCACACCATTATCGTTTTTAAACCAGTCTGGTTTAAAAATTTTTAGGGCCGAATCATCTTTTTCGGTAATTTCAATGGCATTATCTTTGTTTCCATTATTTTTTATGTCGATTCTGCCTTTATTGAATTTTTCCATCCTCGTATCCGTTAGGGACAATAGTTTAAGATTACTGTTTGAATGGATAGGTTGCCATTTTACCCTAACATTTACTTTTTGTCCGTCCTTGACATCCATGTAATAATCAAACGGATCATCGTGCCATGAAACCCTGCTTCCATTTACAACGTTTTTGCCGTCAACGACAATTTCTGAATAATCGATATAGACAGGTATTCTGTTACCGGATTTATCCCTGTAATCAACACCCTTGAAGCTAAGCATCAGTTTACCATCGTTAATGCACTTAAATGAAAAGTCCATATGTTCCTGTGCACTGTTTAATACTGTTCCTATTCCATTACTGTCCCTTAACCATGGCGGATTGGAAATGTCACAGAATGAATCATCACAATCAACAATTTCAACCATGTTATCAGGATTACCCATGTTTTTAACATCGATCCTGCTGTTTGAAAGTACGTTTATCACTTTTTCGTAATCCGAAAGCAGTCTGATATCGCTGTTGTAATTTAAAGGCAGCCATTTGAGTTGAATGTTTACGATTTGACCGTCCTTAACGTCCTTATAGTACTCTACAGGATTGTCGTGCCATGAGACCCTGCTTCCCCTGACAAGTGTTTCACCGTCAACGATAATTTCGGTAAAATCAATGAATACAGGTATTCTTTTATCCAGCTTGTCCCTGTAATCTATTCCCTTAAAGCTTAGCATCAAAGTTCCGTCCTTAACGCATCTGAATGAAATATTCAATGAATCCTTGACGCTGTAAATTACAGAACCTTCACCTGTATTATCTCTTAACCAGACAGGATTGGAGACATCACACAATGAATCATCACAATCAACAATTTCTATCCTGTTATCGGAGCCGCCAATGTTTTTAACATCAATACGACATTCATTGAATTTTCTTAAAAATTCGGCATATTTTCCATATGTTTCGGAATTGATTTTATCGTTTATCCGTTTAACTTCTTCACTGATTGTGTCATATTTTATGGATGTTTGCTCTTTAATATTGTTCAATACATCGTATGAAGCTTTCATAAGTTTTTCATCTTCAACATCGTAACGGTTGTTAGATTCAATTGTTATGTAATCCATTAATCTTTGCTTGTCAATGAAATTGTCTTCTATGAATGTTTCTTCAAACAGACATTTTTTTATCAGAGCATATTCATCGAAATTTTGGAAGTTTTCCTTAAAATCCGGATTTAACATGTAATCCATTACAAAAAATCCGTAGCTGTCCCTTTGGAAATAATCTTCATAATTGCTGAAGAGTTTGGATAATATTTCCTGAATTTCCTTATCATACATGTTTTTTGAATAGATAAGATAGTCAATAAATTCAACCTTATAACCGAGGTATGTTGATTGGAAATCATTGTTTTTAAGGATGTCAAATACTTCCTTAAAATGTTCAAGGTATGAATATTTTTTCTCGTAAGTGTTGATTTTTTCGTTTACTCCTCCACCCATTGAATGGTTATATCCATACAAATCAATAGGCAGTACAGGAAAATCTTTTGTGTTTACAAGTACGTTGGCCATAAAAATAGGGTCTTCACCGGCTCTTTTATCCGGAAAACGAATGTTATGCTGGTTAATGAAATCCTTCTTGAAAATGTTTTTATAAAAAGCAAATGGAATTCCGTATTCTTCAGAATCTAAAACATCTTCTTTGGAATAAAATGCAAATCTTGTATTGACATAATCATAGTATTCGTTTAAGGAATAGTCGCGGTTTACGAACTTTAAATTTGCACCCACCATGTTTGCATCGTTTTTCTTTGCAGCATCATACATTTTTTCCAGAGCCGTTTCATCCAGGAAAATGTCGTCGGCATCTAAAAATGCTATGTATTCCCCTTCTGAAGCATCAATTCCCGTATTTCTTGCAATACCAGGACCTGCATTCTCCTGTTGGATTATTTTTATATTATGATATTTTTCATTCAACTTTCCTAAAATTTCCAAAGAGTCATCTGTTGATCCGTCATCTACACAGACAATCTCTATTTCTTTCATGGTCTGCTTTTGAATACTTTCTATTGAAGTATATAAAAGACTTGACACATTATAAACTGGCATAACTACTGAAATTCCATTCATAAAATATTCTCCAATAAACATCCGATAATTTTTTTAATGTATACTCATTTTCAAAGATTTCCAAAATAAATAAAAAAAATATACTTTATTTCTTGCCATATCTTAACAAATATATATAATATTTATTTTGTTTAAAAAATAATATATATTTTTTTAAGTGATAGAAGATTATCAAAATATCCTAAAAAAAAATGTATATTTTCCATTCCTAAAATAAGAAGTGCAAAATATTGATTCGACTTAAATAAGGTAAAGAAATATAAATTTAAATATAATAATGTTGAAAGATAAACATAATATTACTATTTAAAGGGGTTTTTATTTTGTCAGACAAGAATAGTAAAATGATAATGTTAAATGAGTTCGAAAAACAAATCAATGTTATTTTCAATAACTTTTATGAAAATCAATTTAATTTTGAAGAATTGAAAACTCAACTAAAATGGTTTATAAAGGTATGGAATATTTCACGTGTTGACATAAAGAACATCGGAAACGAATCCAACTCCATACGAATATATGAAAAGGAAATTCGATATGAAAAAAGTTTAAACATTTCCAATCCTGAATGGTATACAGACAACACAGGTAAAGGAACAAAAATCGAATTCGAAAATAATAAGATGAACATAGGTTTTCAGTGCATTAACAACGGTGATGTAAATATAAACCTGCGTGGAGTTGACTACAGAAATTCAAACAATGAACGTCTTCCCATCTACCTAAATATCAAAAAAGTGATTTTGAACAACAAAGTATTCCTAAACCATGACCAACTCATTTGCCATGACGAACCATTTGTAATCAACAGAAGATCCCATAATCTGGAAAGGATAAATTTGGAAATTCAATCCGAAACAATATATGATTATTTCCCTGAATTAAACATGTCTTTCGAGAACATGACCAGTTTAAATTATCTGGAATCCAAGTATGATGAACTATTACAAAAAATCAACGAATACAAAATAGAAATTGGACAAGAAAAAGCTGACGAAACCTCATCTGATGAAAAACGCGAAAACTCGTTACGTTTATCAAAAACCAACGTTGCAATGTTCGGTTCCTGCGTTAGCATAGACCCATTCAGATCATGTTATAATGATTATAAACGTGACTTCAATAAGAAATATGAACATCAACGCAGTACCATCATCAGTTTAATGAATCCTAAAATAGAATACTCCGAAGACGACCTTGTTTACCTGATTGATTCACACGATAAAAACATTGTAACTACAGATATTAAAAAAGATTTCGATAAAGAAATATTCAATCACCTGGATGACATTGATTATCTGATTATTAACCTGGTTCATGATGTCAGATGGGGAGTTCTTGCATATGAGGACACATACATAACCAACAGCGAGTACATTGCAAACACTGAGTTTTACAAGAAAAATAAGGATAACTTAAGGCCGATTAATCTGAAAGATAATGAAGAGGAATATTATAACATCTGGACAGAATCATGCGATAAATTCTTCGAATATTTATCAGAACATTTCCCTAATTTAAAGGTCATACTACAGAAAATAGAACTGGTGGATTATTACATAGGCTTTGACTGCACATACAAATTCAGACAGGATTTCCATGATCAGGCAGTAACATTGAATCCGTTCTTTAAAAAATTAGAAAGTTACATAGAAAATAATTTTGACGTGGAGGTCATTCCATTCCCTGCAGATACAACCGCCGATGAAGGAAACATCTGGGGATTATACACCACACACTATACCATGAC
>DUHK01000010.1 GCA_013330915.1 Methanosphaera sp.
AGTATGAAGAAAGGGATATTGTCAAAGACAATCCTCAATACGACGACCTGAAGGATTGGCATGAAAAAAGCGGTTACCCTCTTAAGAAATTCTTCAATACAAGCGGTAAGATCTACCGTGAAAACAAAATCAAGGACAAGCTGCCTGATATGAGCGAAGATGAGCAGTTAAAACTTCTAGCTACTGATGGAATGCTTGTAAAGCGCCCTGTTCTTGTCGGCGATGATTTCGCAGTTACTGGTTTTAGAGTAAAAGAATGGGAAGAAAAATTATTATGATTTGATTTAAATTCTTTTTTTATTTTTTTTTAAATAAAATATTCTCCAAAATACTGTAATTCTATTTTTTATTATTTCTTTAACAATGGTTTAATTCTTTATTTTCACTTGTTCTTGAGACATTTAAGGATTTATGATGATATTTTATATTTATTTATTTTTCTTAACCATATTAGGAACCTGTAAATATCATGAAAATATAATGGGGACTTATCAAACATTATTTTTTCCAGCATTGCCCAATTCTCATCATAATGAAATTCATCGGTAAAGATAATGCCTCTTTTATTATGTCATCCTCCTAAGAAGACATTTAAGGCATCATAGATTATTTGTATCTCATTTATTTCAGGGTCTTCAAAGTATTGTTGGCATTTGTCTGCTCTTTTTCTGCTTTTGAAATGTGCAATTACATTTTCCTTATCTTTAATTTCATATAGTGTCCTATTATGTATTCCCCTATTGCGGTTTCATCATAATTGTTGGTTAAAATTTTTTATTTTTTAGGTTATCATGCAGCTATTAGGAATTCCCTAATAACTGAATATTTTTTTATTTGATTTTATTTCTTTAATGTTTTCCAATAATTTATCGAAGTTGAACGATAGTTCTTATATTGTACTTGTCTAAATTTATCATATTCATTATTTGCTATCTCTTTTGCTTCTTTATTCTTTACTCTATTGATATCATAGCGTCTAAATTATGCCTCTGGGGCTTTCCTCCTTTCTTAAGGTTTTTTAAGGATTTCTTAACAAACTCATGATGGTCTACAAATGAGTCTTTAGAGCTTATGCTCACTTCATTTTTAATTAACTCTTCATCTTGGATTATATCTGAAAAATGCATTGATATATTGGACTGTGTGGTTCCAAAAATTTTAGAAGTGATTTTTTGACTTGCCCGTATTGAATCTTCGCCGATTATGAAATCTCCGTCTACTTTTTTCCTGTCCATAGTATTGCAGTGTTTTTATAAGGTCAGATTTTGCCATATTTCTCAAACTCCAAAAACTAAATTTATTTTATTTAATTTTTGTTTACTTGTATTAAAATTGTTATTTGAAGTTTATATGACTTGAGATATCGTTTGAAAGTAATGGTTAATATGTGGTTTACTATTTATAAAATAGTCATTTTTACCATTTTTTCTTAAAAAGAACGGAATCCGTTTTGTTTATTTGGGAATTATTTTCTTAAATTCAACTGATCATTGTTATGCTCTTTTTAATGAAAAAACAAAAACGATTTTTAAGTCTATAAACAGGCAAGCATATTTTTTAGGGATTTTTTGCTTGCGAAAATTTTTTCAAAAACTTTATAATGTTTAATCAATAAATACTTTATTAATAAAGTTTATTTTAATAGTGAACAATCTGGCTTGATATATTTTTATAAAATTTATCAACATTATTGGAATAATTTTTATTAAAAATTGATTTTTAATGAAATTTTAATAAATTTTTTTCACTAAATATGAAAATTTTTATATTTTCACAGTTCTTTCATAAAAGAACCTGAATTTATATTTTCATATTTTTCATGGAAATTCATTAAAATTCTTTTTTTACTCTTTTTTCATATGAAAAAGGGGTTTGATATGTAATTAATAAGGTGATTTATTATGAAGATGAAATATATTGCTATATTTTTAGTTCTTCTTTGTTGTTTCATGGGTGCGGCAAGTGCAGCTGAAGATGTCTCAACAGATCTTGCAGATTTGGATTCTGTAGATAGTGCTGTGGCTTTGGATTCCGTATCCGAAGATGCAAGTGATAGTGTTCAAACAGAACCTATAACTGATTCTTCTGATGATACAACTGAAGAACAGATAATAAATGATACAAATGATGTTGAACAAACTGATGATTCTGCAAATGTGGGATCTGAACCTACTAGATCTACTGAAGTAGATGCAGAAGACTGGGATGAATTTTATACATATGCAACTGCTACCGATGATGATTATACTATTCAATTAACTGGCACATCTTATACTATAAGTCAGGCTGTAACTTTAAAAAACAGTATTACTGTTATAGGTACTTCCACCTGTTATTTTACTGGAGGAAGCAATGGTGCAACTTATTTCACAAGTACTGGTGATTTAAGCATTACATTTATTAATGTAACTTTTAAGGATATCAATGCAGGTATTCTTTTTAGATTAGCAACTGGTACGGGAACTAATAAGTTTATTAACTGTAGTTTTGACAATATTTATACTTCCGTTTATAAATCTTCAGTTATTTGGAATGATAAAGGATATATGAATATCAGCGGCTGTAATTTCACAAATTGTAATGACGGATTTGGTGTTATAACTAACTATGCCACTACTGGTTCAGTTCAAATGAATGTGGAAAATAGCAGATTTGAAGATAATTATGGCAGGCTGGAACCTGGAGCTATTAATAACTGTGGTGAGATGAATGTAACCAACTCTACATTCACACACAATGTAGCAGGATGGTGGGCTGGTGCTGTTCATACTCATACTAATGCATATACTCGTATTGTGGATTCCACTTTTGCAGATAATCTTGCAGGAGGAAATAGTGGTTCTGGATGGAATGGGGGAGCATTATTCTCCTACAGCAAATTAGAAGTTATAAATTCTGTATTCACTGGAAACAATGTCAGTGTTTTAACTGGTGGAGGCGCTATTTTTGGATACAGTATGGGAACATCCACATATAATATTACTGTGGATTCCTGTAATTTCACTCAAAATGTTAATAAACACACTTCAGGATATGCAGGTGCTATTGGTGTTCAAAATATTGGATATTTAACAATCTCCAATTCTCGTTTTGTAAATAACTCTGCAACCATTGGTCAAGCAATCGCGGCTATTACAAAAGATGAACCTTACTGTATGAATTGTACTAACTGTTCATGTCCTAATTGTCCTAACTGCACAAATTGCAGCCATGATGTTTCTTCAGGATACCCAACAACTAAAATTTACAACAATACCTTTGTAAATCATACTGGCTCTGGAGATACAGTATATATTGCAGGAAATCATTATTTATTTGCAAACAACACCTTCATAAACTCAACACAAACAACCCATTATGATGGCAGTGGAAATCAATATGGCCTCACATCTCTTACTTCAATGATTTATGCAGAAAATGGTTTGAATTCTAAAATGTTACAAAGTCCAATCTTATCTGCAGATCCTGTTACTCATGATGTGATATATGTAAATTCCAGTTCTTCAAATAAACCTGAAAAAAATGGGTGTGATGGTCAAAGTTGGGAAACAGCATATGGAACTCTAACTGGTTTTAATAAAGCAATGTCTAATATTAATACAAATGGGATAATTTATTTGGCTGATGTAACTTTTAAGTCTATAAGCCAAGCATCTCAAAAAAATGTTACTGTGATAGGTTTAAATAGGGAAAAAACTATTGTCTCATCATCATCAGTAAATTTAGATGGTTATAGTAACTATCATTATCAATGTACTTTTATAAATATCACTTTTAATATAACTGAATTTAATATAGAAAAGGATTATGAATTCATCAATTGTACATTTATTAATTCAAATGTCTCCCTATGGGATCAAGCATATAGCATGTATTTAGGAGCACCTGAAAATATAGGACTGGATTATTCTTTTTATTCTAATTTTACCGGTTGTAATTTTGTAAATAGTACTTTTAATGCATATAGGTTCGGTGAAGCTAATTTTAAAGATTGTACTTTTGAAAATATTACAGCTGATTTTATAGTAAACAATACAGGAGGTTTTGCCTTAAATGATGGTATTTTCTTCTCTGATTGTAAATTCAATAATGTAAACGTTAAAGGTATTGTTGATGTTCCTACTGGCACTATCGTAGGTGCTGAAGAGGGTTCCAGAGTTCGCATAGAATACTGTACTGGTATTGAAAATTCTGGCATGGTCTCTGAAGGCGACCGCGATTTCATCAATACTACACCACCTAGGCCAAAAACTACTCTTGTATGTGATATTAATAGTGAAAACAACTTTGTTGTAACCTTAAAAGATTCTGAAGACAACCCTGTCTCCGGACCTATCAGCATAACTATTAATGACGGGGAAATCATTCCTTACGAAGTTGAAAACGGCGCTTTCACCATTCCTTTAGATGATTTAATCGGTGATTTAACAGGCAAAGTTGCCATCAAGGTAAATTTTGCGGACTCTGATTTAATTATTGGATCCTGCGATGAATTAAACACTCTTGTTGTTGTCAAAACCGTAACTGAAACCGTTGTTCAGAATGTTACTGTTGAAGTGCCTGTTGCTATTGATCCTGCTGCAACTACCATTGATGCCAATGCATTGACTGCTACCGCTAAAGTCGCTAAGACTTTATCTGTAACCTTAAAGGATGCTAGTGGAAAAGCAATTGCTAACAAGACAATCACTTACTCTATCAATGGCGTTGCCAAAACTGCAACTACAGATGCTAATGGTATTGTTAAGATTGCTGTAAACCAGGCAAATGCGGGAACTTATTATTATTACATTTCTTTCCTGGGTGACAATGATTATAAGGCAAGCTTTAAGACTGTTAAGGTGACTGTAAACAAGCAGGCTACCAAGGCTGTCTTCAAGAAAAAGACATTTAAGGTAAAGGCTAAAACCAAAAAAGTGTCTTTCACTCTTAAAGATGCAAGTGGAAAAGCAATCAAAGGTAAAAAAATCACAGTGAAAGTAGGCAAGAAAACATACACTGCAAAAACAAATGCAAAAGGTGTTGCTACTGTAAAAGTCAAGCTGACTAAAAAGGGCAAATATGCTGCTACTGCTAAGTTTGCAGGAGACTCAACCTACAAGGCTGTTACTAAAAAAGCAAAAATAACTTTAAAATAAGTCTCTAATCTTTTATGGGCTTAAAAAGTAAAAATACTTTAAAATTAGTCTTTAAACTTTTTTAGGTTAAAGTAAGGAATATATTGGGGAAAATAAAGAATTTTGTTCTTTTTTCCATGCAAATATTCCTTCTTATTATTTTTTTTATATGGGATTTATTTCTTATTTCAATCCTTGTTTTAGGGTTGGAATAATAGATAAATTTTTATAAAAATTTAT
>DUHK01000108.1 GCA_013330915.1 Methanosphaera sp.
CAACCTGTAAAAATCAGATCAAGATACAAAGATGGAGACTCATTAAAAGGAGTCGAAATGGACGTAAAACTAGATGTTAAAAAGAACACTGGAATCATACTAGACAGAAAAGAATTTGAAACAGACAGAACAGGTTCCGGTATAGAAATCGAATTCAAAGATGTTTCATATTCAATGAGTGAACAGGGAGCATACGAATATATCAGACGTACAGTTATTGGTAATCCCCATGCAAGAATAGTATTCAAAGATCCTACCGGACGTAAATACACATTCGAAAGAGCAACCGACCAAATACCACCACTCCCAAAAGCTGTTCTCCCACATCCTAAAGGAGTAACGGCAGATGACATAATCGATCTTTGTAAAACTACAAACAAAAAACGATTCAAAAATCTGTTAATGGACTCATTAAGTCGTGTATCTGCTAAAAAAATCAAAGAAGTGGAAGAAGCCACAGGCATAGACATGAACAAACGTCCAAAAAGCATAACATGGAAGGAAGCAGAACAGGTAGTTAACCAATTCGATCAAATGAAATTCATGGCCCCACCAACAAGCGGTCTTAAACCAATTGGTGACGAACAAATCGAAAAGGGTATTAACGAAATATTATTACCTGAATTTTCTACTGCAATCACAAGAAAACCTCAGGCATACCGTGGTGGAGTATCATTCATCATCGAAGCAGGTATCGCATATGGTGGAAAAGCAGGCCGTTTAGTTGGACAACAGAAAAAGGCCGAAATAATGAGATTTGCTAACAGAGTACCATTAACTTTCGATCAAGGTAGTTGTGCAATAACAGAAGCTTTGAAAAGTATTGACTGGAGAAGATATGGTGTCAGAAACCTTGATGATGCACCAATATCAGTATTTGTAAATATTATTTCAACAAACGTTCCATATTTATCCACAGGTAAACAAAGTGTTGCTCCAGAAGAAGAAATTGTAAGAGAAATCAGACAGGCAACAATGAAAATTGCAAGAAAACTCGAAAAATACATAAGGACCAAAAAAGCAGCTAAAAACGAAGAAATGAGAGCAAAAATCTTCGAAGACCTTGTGCCAGTAGTAATTAAACAATCAGCATTACTCGCTGAGAAAGATGTGCCTGAATATGACAAGATTATGGACGAAGTAACACACAAAGCAAAAATTATGGACATGAAACATCGTCTTAAACAACCTGAAATAGAACCAATGCAAATTGTCATTACAGAAGATCCAAAAACAAGAGTAAAAACAGAATATGAAGAGTATGCAGACTACGATGAAGTAGCAGAAGATGATGAATAAATAAAAAGAGTTTTGATAATATGATGAAACATAAAGAACAGGCTTTGAACAGATTAAAAGGTATGGGAGACGAAGTTCTAGAAAAGATTTTAGAAGAACAAGTTCCAAGTCTTAAAATTCCTTCAAGAGGAACTGGAAACATTATTTATAACGAAGAGAAAAGATACTTTGAACTTGGTGACCGTAAAGGAACCAGATCATTAGGTAATGTGAAACAGATTAAGAAACTGGCACAGATGATGTGTGTAGGAAACTTCTGTAAAGAACTGGTGAACATTCAAAAAACAGCAACCATGAGGGAGATGTACTACGTATCAGAAGGATGGGATGTTGGATTTGACAACCAGCAGGAATCAAACAACATTACAGAAGACATTGAAGTAACACTTGGAGTATCCCGTGAAAACTTAGGTCTTTTACCGGAAGAAGACGGTGCTGCAGTATACGGTGATATCACCCTAAAAGATGAAGATGTGGAATTTAATGCGCTTAAAATGGGAAAATCAGGATATTCAATCCCTCCTACCGTAGATGATGTTGAATTTGTAGAAAGTGGAGTGGAACGTATTATTGCCGTGGAAACCATGGGGATGTTTCACCGTATGGTTCAAGAAAAAGCATATGACAGATTCAACACATTAATTGTGGGACTTAAAGGTCAGGCAGCTCGTGCTACAAGAAGATTCATCAGAAGAGCCAGTGACGAATTAAATGTTCCGGTATACATTTGTAACGACGGAGATCCATGGGGATTCCACATAGGTATGGTAATCATATCAGGTAGTGCTAAGTTAGCACACGTAAACCATGATCTTGCAACCCCTGATGCAAAATTCCTGGGAGTAACAGCATCAGACATTACAAATTACGACTTACCTACAGACAAACTTAAGGATATTGACGTAGCACGTCTTAAAGAATTGTCAGCAGATCCTCGTTACAGAGGAGAATTCTGGCAAACTGAAATTAAGAAAATGCTTAAATTAGGTAAAAAAGCAGAACAGCAATCTTTCTCAAAATATGGTTTAGAATATATTGTAGACGAATATTTCCCTGCTAAAATTGGTGCAATAGAAGGTACACCCCTAGAATAGACAGGATATATTCATTATATACCTTTTTTTAGGAGGGATACTATTAACTTCCAGAACATATTTAAGGGAAAAAGTATTGGCATAATCATTTTAATGATTCTGGCTATTTCAATATTAACCGGAGACATATCATTAATCATACCTTCAATGTTATTTATAGGGATATTGTTAGGTTTAATGAAAAAGGTCACAATGAACGAATTACTAGTTTGCAGCATAATCGCATTTGTTATTGGTTCAATTATAGCAATGATAGTTTCATTGATTAACGTATACTATAGTGAAGGTGGATTGTATGCTATTGCTGTTATCCAGTACAGTTGGATTTATATAGCGTACTATACATTTATAGGAACTGTAGGTAGTGCCATAGGTTACTATCTTAGAGAAGAAATAGAAAATTGAGGTTAACAACATGGACATTAATCAAGTTCTTAAAGGTAAAACCGTACCTTTAGGAGTAATTATTATAATTATAACTTACCTTGCTGGTGGTTTGAGTACTAGTATTTTACCATTTGTTTTCTTAACAGGAATACTAATGGGTTTTATAAAAAATGAGGATAAAATCGAGGCATTGGTAACCGGTTTAATCGCTGCACTTATCGGTTCATTCATTACGACAATCATAAATGTAGGATTTATGTATGTATTATACGGTTCAGCTTACGTTTCATACATTTTAACCAATTCATTATACATGATAGTATTATACCTTATTGTAGGTGCAATCGGTGGAATCATAGGTTACTACGTGTCCAAGGAAATTAAACAATAACCCTCCACTCAAAATTCTTTTTTTTAATAATTATTCAAATCACATTCTCATTTTAAAATAAATTAAATAATAAAAAAATAATCATCTTTCAACTTCAACAATTCATCACGATTTTTACAAAGTTATAAATAACTTATATCCCTTATATATTAATATATAATCAGACTAATTAACATCTGATTTTTTCCTTAAAATTTTTTTTAGGATGTTTTAATATGAAAGGTATTGGAATAAACGGATACGGAACTATAGGTAAAAGAGTAGCAGACGCTGTTACTGCACAAGATGACATGAAAATAGTAGGAGTAACAAAAAGAACTCCTGATTATGAAGCAAAAGCTGCTGTAGAAAGAGGTTACGATTTATACATCAGTGTTCCAGAAAGAGAAGAACAATTTGAAGAAGCAGGAATTAAAGTAACAGGAACTGCTGATGAATTGTTTGAAAAATTAGATCTTGTAGTTGACTGTACTCCTGGAGGAGTAGGTATTCAAAACATGGAAGAAACCTACAAACCATTAGGATTAAAAGCCATATTCGAAGGTGGAGAAGATCATGATCCTGTAGGAACATCATTTAATGCTGAATCAAATTATGAAGAAAGCCTCGGAAAAGATTATGTTCGTGTTGTATCATGTAACACAACAGGTTTATGTCGTACATTAAAACCAGTAAACGACCTTGCAGGAGTAAAAAAAGTTAGGGCTGTAATGGTAAGACGTGCTGCAGACCCTAATGATTCTAAAAAAGGACCAATTAACGCTATTAAACCAGTTACTACAGTTCCTTCACACCACGGACCGGATGTACAAACAATCATCAAAGGAATGGATGTTATGACAATGGCACTTGCAGTACCTACAACACTCATGCACACACACAACATCATGGTGGAATTGGAAAACGATGTATCAACCGATGATGTTCTTGACACATTTGAAAAAGCACACCGTGTAATGCCTGTAGATGCAAGTCTTAAACTAGGTTCCACAGCAGAACTAATGGAATTTGCTAAAGATCTTGGCAGATCCAGAGGAGATTTCTATGAAATTCCAGTATGGAAAGAATCTGTTAATGTAGTAGATGGGGAATTATTCTATATGCAAGCAGTTCATCAAGAATCAGATGTTGTTCCTGAAAACGTTGATGCAATTAGAGCAATGCTTGAATTAGAAGAAGATGGTGAAAAATCCATATTAAAAACCAACAAAGCAATGGGCATATTATAAGAATGACCCCACTTCTCCTCCCATTTACTTACTGATTTTATTAAAATAAATACTAAAAAATAGTTATATTATAATTAAGATACTTATTAATATAACAAAATTTTTGACAATAATACAATTATAAAAGAAGATTAGGATGTTGAATAAATGTATGTTCAAAAAATTAAATTAAGCGGACACATCATTGATTCTTTCATGATTCAAAAGGTTATGGACACCATTATTGATCAGGGTGGAGACTATGAAATTGAAGAATTAAATGTTGGTAAACATAACACAGATATAAGTACCGCCAGAATACGTGTTGAAACTGAAGAAGAGGAAGTATTAGAACAGATATTAGATAGGGTAACAGATCTTGGTGCACAGTTAATAGAAAATGATGAAGTAGAACTTGTTGCATCACAAAAAGATAAAACTGTACCGGATAACTTTTATTCAACAACAAATTACATAACAGAAATTAGGTATGACAACCGATGGATTAATATAGACAATATTGAAATGGATTGTATGATTGTTGTTGATACAAAAGATAAAACGGCAACATGTAAACCATTGAACACCATTAAAAAAGGAGAAATGGTTGTTGTTGGACATAAAGGTGTAAGAGTAACTCCTCCAGAAAAGTCCCGTGGAAAAAACACCTTCGAATTTATGAACAGTGAAGCTTCAGCCGAAAAACCTACACACAGTATAATACACAATGTTGCAAAGGAAATGAAGAAAATTAAGGACAAAGGTGGAAAAGTGTGTGTAGTTGGTGGTCCTGCAGTTATTCATACAGGTTGTGCACCAGTACTTGCACAACTTATAAAGGAAGGATATGTCAACAAGCTCTTTGCAGGTAATGCTCTTGCAACACACGACATAGAAGATGCATTATATGGTACCAGTCTAGGTGTAAAAACGGAAAACGGTGAACTGGTTGCACACGGTCATAAACATCATTTACGTGCAATTAACACAATAAATAAGGCCGGAAGTATTAAGGATGCTGTTGAACAGGGAATTCTTACAAAGGGTGTTATGTACGAATGTGTTAAAAACGATACACCTTATGTGTTAGCCGGAAGTATCCGTGATGATGGTCCTTTACCTGATGTGATTACTGATTCACAGGAAGCACAACAAAGAATGAGAGAAGAAGTACAGGATGTGGACATGGTTATTATGATTGCAACACTTCTTCATAGTGTAGCTACAGGTAATCTTATCCCTGCAAGAATTAAAAGCGTATGTGTGGATATAAGTAATGCTTCAGTAACCAAACTATCCGATAGGGGTAGTGCACAGGTAATAAGCATTGTAACAGACATCGGTTCATTTTTACCAATACTTCTTGATGAACTCCACAAACTTGAAGAGTAGGATTTGATATTTATGTCAATCCTAACTATAATCCTGTTACTGGTAGGGTTTGTGTTCCTTATCAAAGGAGCTGATCTTTTTGTTGAAGGAGCCAGTGATTTAGCAACCAAACTTAAAATACCTGCAATGATTATTGGTTTAACCATTGTGGCCTTTGGTACCAGTGCTCCTGAAGCAGCAGTTTCTGTTTCATCAGCATTAAGCGGTAGTAATGCAATTGCAATAAGTAATGTTGTTGGAAGTAATATCTTTAACATGCTGGCTGTTATAGGTATTACTGCAATAATGTACAAAATTGATATAACAAAAGAATCTTTAAAACAGGATTTCCCTGTTCTATTGGGAAGCAGCCTATTGTTACTGTTATTCATCTTTACAGGTAGCCAAATCAGCAGAATTGAAGGAATAATTTTACTGGTATTGATTATGTTGTATATTGCTTTCTTAATTTTCAAATCAAAAAAAGAAAGTGCAAATATGCCTGTAGGAACTACCCATTTAACACCTGCCAGAATTGGAATTTATATCATCATCGGTATTATAGGCATAATTCTTGGTGGAAATTTAGTTGTTGATTCAGCCAAAGAAATTGCATTGAGCATAGGAATGAGTGAAACTTTAGTTGGACTTACAATAGTATCAATTGGTACAAGCTTACCCGAACTTATAACAAGTGTAACTGCAGCATATAACAAAAAAACAGATATCGCCATAGGTAACGCAATAGGAAGTAACATTTTCAATATACTTTTCATTTTGGGTTTAACAAATACAATAAGCCCTATTGTAACAACCAGTGTAATGTTCTATGATACTCTTCTAATGATTGTATTTGCAATCATCACATTCATCCTGGCATATGATAAGCAGGATTTCAACAAAAAAGACGGTCTGATATTAGTAGGAATGTTCATAGTATATATGGTGTATATAATACTAAGAAACTAATCTCCCCCCAAAAAATTCCTTTTTTTAGAAAAAATTAGAGTTAAATATTGATTTTATAGGATAAAGTTTATTTTTAAAAAAAAGTTAAAAAACAAGATAAGTTGTTTATTCTGTAAATGATTCTATTTCATTATTTTTACGTACATGCTGATCTCTACTTAACCATGCACCATCATAAACCTCTTTAAGAGTATGCATGTCAACACTTGTATATATTTGTGTGGTACTTAAATTGCTGTGACCTAACAACTGCTGAATTGCCCTTATGTCAACACCATTCTTCAACAAGTGTGTTGCAAAGGAATGTCTGAGAATGTGAGGAGTTACCTTTCTTTTAATGCCAGCTTTTTGTGCATATTCCTTAATCATGTACTGGACATATCTTGGAGTCAAAGTATTGTTTCTTTGATTGACAAATAAATACTCGTTTTCAACACCTCTTTTTTCAAGATACTCATCTATCAGTTCAAGTGTTGCATTATCAAATATTACAATTCTGTCTTTTTCCCCTTTACCCCTTACACGTATTGTACGTTCTTCATAATCAATAGTTTTTATTTTAAGCTTAATTAATTCAGATACCCTCAGTCCAGTTGAGTACAAAAGAGTTAAAATTAATTTGTTTCTTAATCTTGAAATATTTTGAGGATTTGATTTGTCGGGATCATATTCATCATCCCTTGCGTGTATGAGATCATAAACTTCCTGTTCATTTAAAGATTTAGGCAATGATTTTGTTCTTTTAGGTGCTTTAATTTCATCAAAAATGCTTATTTCAGCAAATGCAAAAAACTTCTTAATTACCACAGTCACAAGATACAAATAATTTTGTGATACTTCATTGTCTCTTTTTAAATGTTGTAAATATTTTTTAAATGAACGTAATAATCCTTTTTCATCTTTAATACGTTTTTCACTTAATAAAAATTTATAAAAACTGTGAAGGATGGATGAGTATGTCTTAAGAGTATTTGTGGAATAGCTTTGTATATCCATTTCTAGAATGTAATCTTCTATTTGATCTTTAAACTCTATTTCTTCAAGATATTCTTCAGACATTTTATATTTTCCTCCACATTTTTTTAAATGATGACTGTTGATTATTTTGTTATGATTTTAATTGTTTCAGGTTTTTTAACAACTTCACTCATTTTAACTGCAACTAAACATTCAATATTTTTTTCTTTAGCCAAATCAACCAATCTTTGACTGATAATACCATCAAATACAACTGTTTTAATTTTATTATCAGAATTTTTTATTTCATTGAATAAGTTTTCAACTTTGACTTCTTTAATCACATTGAATTCTTCATCAAACAAGTTACTTTTACCTGTTCCTTTGATTTCATCCAATAATGTCAAATATTTGTTTTGTTTTTTAATAGGTTTTGTTTCTGTTTTCTCTTCCACAACTTCCTTTTCCACACGTACAGTATTTAATACCTTATCCTGTTGAGTCTGTTTAATTTCTTTTTCAAGTTGGTCTTTTAACTGTGCTGTTGAATCGGAATTAGTCCCATTACCTTTTTTATATTCATTTTGCACTACTTTTTTGTCAGCAACTTCGTCTTCTTTAACGTCATTTCTTTTTGTGCTTTTATGATAATTGTGTTGGTTATGATTATAATTTGCATGTTGTGTTATTTTGTCAACAGATGTTTTGTTTTTTAATGCGTAGATTACTTGATCTTTATTTAGATATTCAACTTCCTGACCTCTAGGTGCTCGTGTTACATAATCAATATCTCCTATTTGGAGTAATTCTTTGAGGATTAAGTCTCCTCCACGATCACCATCAAGGAATGCTGTTACTGTTCTCTCTTTGGTTAGTTCAGCAACAGTTTTTGGAACATTGACACCTTCAACTGCTATGGTGTTTTTTATTCCATATTTAAGAAGGTTTAATACGTCAGATCTTCCTTCTACTATTAATATTGCATCGGATGTTGGAGTGTTTGGACCTGCAGGTAAATTATCTTCACCGTACTCAATAATTTCAGGAACTTTGATTGATTCCTTTACTTCATCAATCATTCTGGAACTTTCAGGAGTAAACTCTTCCATCATATTTTTGTATAGTTCCTTAGCACGTTCCACGATTGTTCGTCTTTTGACTGCACGAACATCTTCTATGGACGTAACTCTTAAACTTGCTTCACATGGACCTACCCTGTTGATAGTTTCAAGTGATGCTGCAAGGATTGTTGTTTCTATCCTATCCAAACTGGATGGAATAACTATTTCTCCTCTGGTTTTTCCTGATTTATTTGTCATGTCCACTTTTATTCTGCCTATTCTTCCGGTTTTTTGTAGTTCCCGCAAATCCAGGCTATCACTTAGCAGACCTTCAGTTTGTCCAAATATTGCACCAACAACGTCCGGTTTTTCTACAAAACCCTTTGCATTAATCTGTGAGTGTATAAGATATTTGGTTGTTGTTACTTCATCCTTAAACACATAATAATATTCTTCATCATCATGATATTTCGCATTTTTATGAGTCATATTTAATCGCCTTTTTTAGATTTAATCTAGTAAGCGAAGAGATGAAAAAACTTATAATGCATTGATTATTTTATTAAATTAATGATATCCGATTAGACATCTATTTTTTGTAAATCAAACAATATTCTTTGATTTACAGAGATTATAAATTATTATTATTTAATAGGTATATTTTATAACACTTCGTTATATCATACACACTTATTATTTATTCCCGTTCTATTATATATTATTGACTAAAATGTAATAAAAAGAAAGATATATTAATTAGAATAAACATAAATATTTACATACTAATTGTATTAGATACAATTTATTTTTTTAAAATGATTTTTACTTATTAATCACTATTAAGTAATAGAGTTCTATAATGAATGTTATTAGAACAAAAATTTTACAATAATAAAATACTTTGAGGGAAATTAATGGCAACTAAAGTAGTAGAAATTAAAACTTTAAAACAAGGAAAATACTTAGTATTAGGTGGAGAAGCTTCAAAAATTACCAGTATCTCAACATCATCACCTGGTAAACACGGAGCTGCAAAAGCACGTATTGAAGCAGTAGGTATATTTGATAATCAAAAAAGAAGTCTTGTAAAACCTGTAAACGCAAAAGTTGATGTACCTATCATTGATAAAAGAGTAGGACAAGTTATTGCATTAATGGGTGAAGAAGTACAACTCATGGACTTAGAAACTTACGAAACTATCGATTTACCAATCCCAGAAGAATTAAAAGATGAAATCGTTGAAGGTAAAGAGGTAGAATACATCGAAGCTATGGGTAACATGAAAATCATGAGAACCAAAGGTGGAAACTAAGTATTAAACCTTAATTCTTTAATTCTTTTTTTTATTTTAATTTAAACTCCAAATTACTGTTAAAAACTATTTTTTAATTAAAAACAACTAATTTAAGCAAACAGATTAAAATCAATTTCTGAAATTTAAAAACATAAAAATTGTAACGATTTATATATTAAGACTGATAAATATAATAATTAGTTAATTAGCTATATGAGAATGATATGGTATTTAAAATTTAATTAAGAAAAGCTAAACATTACTTAAAATAAATATATAGTATAATCTTTCAAAATTTTTTTTATTTATAAAAATTATTTTTGAAACTTTTCATAATATTTTAAATACTTAATTATTCTTCTTAAAAAA
>DUHK01000161.1 GCA_013330915.1 Methanosphaera sp.
ATCTTAAAAAATGTAGAAATTATAAATATTATACAATCACTAATTAAAAAAAGAATATAAACCGTTTTATTGCATTTGAAGAGATTCCAATCATCGCCACCACATTGTTTTACTATTAAAATACAAATTTTCATTGAAATTTACCAAAAAAATATTTCTCTCGTGTCATTCATGCCATTTTAAGTGACAAAACTTCTGTAAAATAAAAAGATTTCAAATAAAATAATTATATCTAAAAGCATTACCAAAAATAACTTATAACGAAGTGATGAAAAATGGATGAAAAACCAGACATAAACAATCTAATAAATGAAAACGAACTATTGCGAAAACAATTAGAAGAACAGAAAAACGGTTACAAAAAACTATCCTCCGAACTGGGACAAAGTATATTCGAGTATGAAGATTTAGACCTGAAAAACAGAGCTTTGAAAAAAGAGAATGCTCAATTAAAAGAAGAAATAGAAGAATTAAAAAAATTCAAAGAAGAAGTAGAATCATCAAAAGGATGGAAAATTATTAAATTATTCAAATAATTTCATCAAGATACACAACAAAATCATCCTTAATTATCTTTTCAGGGAGTTCATAATCATCAGAATAACCTAAAACTACGTGTCCAACACCAACATAATCTTCACTTAATCCCCAGACTTTAAGTAATTCCTTTCCCTGTAAGGAATCAAATTCCTCTTTTGCCCTGTGAATCCAACAAGACCCAATATCCAAACTACTTGCAGCGTTCAAGATATTTCCTATTACCAGTGAAGCATCTTCAACATGAGTAGGAACGTTCTTATCTGCCAGGACTATTATTAATGTGGATGCGTTATAAAATGGATCAAAATCTTCAGGCAAATTGCTTTGTAGCTCTTGTGGATAAAATGATTTGTTCCAAAGGGAAAATCTTTCAATAATATCCTTTCTCTGAATGACCAGAATCTTTGGAGATTGTGCATTCATACCTGTTGGTGCATTAACTGCAGCACTTAAAATCTTTTCCAAGTCATCTTTAGAAACTTTTTCATCGTTAAACTTTTTAACACTACGTCTTGTTTTTAAAATTTCTATTGTGGATTTCATATTAAAACTCCATATTAAAATCTAATAATATATTATATCCAATTAAATAAGATACTTTTGCTAATTAATAAATTTATTTAAGCGTTTGATGGCATCATATTTTTCTTTGTCATCAAGTTTTGCCTGTTTTAGGGAAGTTCTAATCGTGTCAATTGAGTAGTCATAGACCTCCTTATCTACAGGGTATGGGAAACCGTCTTTTCCGCCATGAGCAAAACTGTATTTTACGGGATCTTCCCAACTGGCCTCCTGTCCATATACCAGATCACTAATCAAGGCCAATGCTCTGATTTTTTTGGGTCCAATACCCTTTAATGAAATCAGTTGCTTGTAATCTTCAGGCTGCAATTCATAGGCTCTTTTCAATACTTCAAATTCCCTGTCACTTAAATCCATGTCAAGAACTTCATGGTGGGCAGGCATAGTAAATGATTTCTGCTTCAAAAAGCCTGTCGGATCTTTTTGATCTTTTTCAAAATCAAAGAAATCCGATAATAATGTTTGTTTTGGATCCTTTCTTCTGAAATAAGTTCTTAAATGTTCAGGATTATCATTTATCAAATCAACACTAATCTTCTGTACTTCTTCACTCTTTTTTGAGGACATGTTCAATGTTTCATCGTTTTTGAAATCACATTCTATGGCCGTATGAGGATCTGATAAAAAATCATCCAAATCCGTGCTCATCCAATGATAACGGCGTGCATACTTATTGGATAAGTTCATGCCCTGCTGAACAACCGCCCATTTTCCCTTTTCTGTCAAAAAGAAATTGTGTTGATATAATGTATAACTATCCTGAATACATGAATTATCAATTTTTGCAGATAGTTTCGAGGAATTAATAAGATTATCCTTTGTTTTTTCAGAAAAATTAAAGTCATCCGCCAATTTTTCTATTTGCATTGGAGTTTTTAAGGAATTTTTACCTTTTCCACCCAAAACAGCAATTCCATGTTCTTCAGGATTTAAACTTGCTCGTAACGCGCCGCATGTGGTGGTGGTCGTACCCGAGGAATGCCAGTCAAAACCAATTATACATGAAAATCCCTGAAACCAGTATGGATTTGATATTCTGTTTAAGAACTCTTCATGGCCGTATTCCTCCAGAATTACTTCCGTTAAAGCTCCAGATAATTTTACCATCCTTTTCCATAGCCATGGAGGAGTATGGTCTGTATGTAATGGTAAATTTGTAATTCCTTTTCTTTGCATGGTTAATACTTATAAATTACAAAGTATTTTAAGATAATGGGGTTTTGAGAAGTAATATTTTCTTTAGATAGATATATATCTAAAAAAAGAAAAAACCATTATATAAGTGCATAATTCATTAATTAATTGATATAGGAGTGGAAAAGTGGATTCAAAAATTATATTAGCAATATTGATTGTTGCACTAATTGGTATTGTGGCAGCCACATACCAAGATCAAACAGGTTCTGTTCTGGAAACCTTAAGTAATGTTGCAGTTGAAGATAACAATCCCGAAGGTGCTACAGATATTCTTGAAAGTAATGTGGGCAGCGGTTCAGACGGTTCTGTAAAGGTTGAAGAAGATGTTGTCAAATCAGACAATACTGCAACCAATAAGGCCAATAAAAATACAAATACAAAACCTGCAAGTAATACTGCAAAACCAACCAATAACAACAATAATCCAACCAACACAAACAACAACAATAATCCAACCAACACAAACAACACCCCAATAAACAACAACAATAATCCAACCAACACAAACAACACCCCAATAAACAACAACAATAACTCAAACAACACAGTAAAACCAACCAATAACACAACTCCATCATCCAATCAGACAAACACAACCACATACAAAATCACACCAACACAAGCAAAACAGATAGCTACCGAAAACTTACCTCAAAGTTTATCAAAAGCTGTTGCATCAAATCCAAAACTTTATGGCAGCAGTTATGAAGTAACATTCTACATGAATGGAAAATCAGTCGGTTATTATGAAATAGATGCCAATACTGGTAGAATAACCGGAGGAGCATTTGAAGGTGAAGTTCCAAACCCATAAAATAACATAAGTATCCTATATGGATACTCTCTTTTTTTTATTTTTTTTAATGACTTGTCAAGCATTTTTAATTAAATATTAAGTAATATGAACCATATACTTATTATCATATAAAAAAAATCAATTTAACTATGGGAAGATAAATAATTATGGATTTAATATTATTAGAAAGCATGTCAGTAATTTTAATCACCGCAGTTGTGATTTTGCTCATATTTAACAAACTTAAACTTCCATCCATGATTGGGCTCTTTTTAACGGGAATTGTTTTGGGACAGTTTATTCCGTCAACAGACATCATTACCGAAATTGCAGAACTGGGAGTGATATTCCTTTTATTCATCATTGGTCTGGAATTTTCCATAGAAAAATTTTCCGCAATAAAAAAATATGCCCTGCTTGGTGGACTTTTACAGGTTTTGATTACAACAGCAATAGTGTCATTATTAACATTTATTGTTAAAATTCCTTGGAACGAATCTGTTTTCTTGGGTTTTCTCGTATGTTTCAGCAGTACCGCAATTGTAATGAAACTTATCCAGAAACAACGTTTAACTCACACAGTTCAGGGAAGAGTTACCCTTGGTATTCTTATATTCCAGGACATAGCCGTTATTCTGGTCCTGCTCTTGACACCAATGCTTGGAGGAAAAAATTTTAATCTTAGTACATTACCAACCACATTAATACAAGTAGCTGCATTAAGTTTGATAATATTTGCAGGATCGTTCTGGATTGTTCCAAAAGCATTACACGAAGCTGCAAGAACTAAAAACCGTGACTTGTACATGTTATTGGTTCTGTTTATCTGTCTTGGAACAACTTATGCCACGTCATTTGTTGGTATTTCTCCCGAATTGGGAGCCTTTATAGCAGGTCTGATTATCTCCAACACGGAGTACAGTCATCAGACTCTTGGATACATACAACCGTTCCAGGATGTTTTCATGAGCATTTTCCTCATTTCAATTGGACTGATGATTAATGTGGAATATTTCATTAACAATATCCTTATCATAATCGTCCTTGCAGCAATAGTCCTGTTGGTAAAATTTATTGCCACATTCATTACAGGCCGCGTACTAAAATTGCCTGTAGCTACAATAGTTGCTATTTCAGTTCTTTTAAGTCAGATTGGGGAATTTTCATTCGTATTAGCAGGTGAAGGTATTAAGTATGGATTGCTGTCCAATGAAATGTTTACGTTGTTCCTTGCAGTCAGCATAATTACAATGTCCTCAACACCATTCCTACAAAAAACTACTCCAAAAATACATAACATGATTAAAAAAATACCAGGCTTTGATGTTGATGATACATTGATGACAATTGATTCTGTTGAACATTATGAGGAAGAACTGGAAGACCATGTTGTTATTGTGGGATTTGGTGTAAACGGTAAAAACCTTGCAAGGGCTTGTGACCATTATCATATCCCATACATTGTTGTAGACATGAATCCGTTGATTGTCGAAAAGGAAAAATCCTATGGAATTCCTATAATATATGGAAATGCTGCTAGTGAAAGTGTTCAGAAAGAGTTAAAGGTCACCTCGGCAAAATGTTTGGTTGTGGTTACCGATTCATTTGAATCAACTTTTAAAACCATAGATACTGCACGAAGATTGAATCCTGACATTCACATCATTGTAAGAACAAGGTTTGTACGTAACGTAGAGGAGTTATATGAAATCGGTGCTGATGAAGTAATTCCGGAAGAGTTTGAAACCAGTATTGAAATGTTCAGCAGGGTTATGGATTATTATAACAAGGATGTTGATGAAATTATTGAAACTATTGATACGTTAAGATCAGACCATTACAATACATTCAGATGTGTATCCACAGAGGAAATCACTGCAAAACTTTCAGAAAGGTTAACTGATTTGAACGTGGGTTCATTAAATGTAACAAAGAAAAATCGTTTGGATAACTATGATTTCAGAAGTTATGACTTGACTGTCACTTCAATTATTAGAAACAATAAAACATTGGTTGGATTCAGTCCTAATTTCCCGTTGGAGGCGAATGATTTAATATTGTTTACCGGAAATCCGGAGGATATTGAAAGTTTCATTGAAGAGCAGTATCATGCGCCCCAATGAAAAAAATAGGATAATTTAAAAGTCCAAATGACCTTCTCTTTTTTCTTTCTTTTTGGGTGGAAACTTGTTATCAAAGCTTTCCAATTCTTTTTTATCCACTTTAAAACATTCATTATCCAGGTAAGTGGCGTTAAATTTTTCTATTTTTTCTTCATCAAGTACCTTTATCATGAAAAAGGGCGTTTGTTCTGTGATGTCGTTGAATTGTATGCCGTATTTTGATGCTTCCACAAAGCCGAATCTTTTGTAATAGTTCTCATCACCCACTGTGAATACGTATGGAATATTCATCTGTTTGGCCTTTTTTAGTGTGAATTCAATGATTTCAGTACCATAACCTTTGCCCTGATAATCTGGGTGTACACATACAGGTCCTAATGTAACTACCTTTTCGGTTTTTTCTCCATCAACACAGATGTCATTTGTTGAATATGCAATTTGTGCAATAATTTTATTGTCCTCTTCAATAATGTAGTCAAGCTGTGGAATAAAGGATGGGTCATGTCTTAAGTTATGAATGATTAGATGCTCATAACATCCGGGTCTGTAAACATTCCAGAAGGATTCCCTTACCAGAAACTCAACTTCCTTATAGTCTGTTCTTCTTTCCAATCTAATATCCATCTTATCACTCCTTGTGTTATTTCGTTATTTTCCTTTGTATAAGTTTTCGTCAGAAACCAGTTTAATCAAATCATGAACGTGTTCGTCATATGAAATTCTAAATCCTACTGCTCCGGGACCGGTTGTTTTAATGTTGTTTAATGAATAATCATCATCTTTTCTTCCGTTATTGATGATGTACCATATATATGAGGATTCTATGATAAACAACTGGCCTTCTCCGAATTCATGGTCTGTATAATATCCGTCACCAGGATCATATACTATGTCTGCTTTTTTAAGCAGTTTTTTAAGAAACTTGTTTGGTCTTGGTGCGTTCTGAAATATGTTTTCAAGTTCTGTCATTGCATCGTCTTTAACCTTTCTTTTGGCATTAAGTTCCTTCTGCAATTTTTCCTGGTTGATTCTTTGTTTTTCAAGGGTATCATCGATTTTTAATATTTCCTCAACCTTTGGAACGTCTTCTTCCAGACACATCCACCCGTGTGGATTTCCTTCTATGTTCATTATGTTCTTGAAATCTACAGGTTTATATTTTCTAAAATATTTTTTCACGGACTCTTTTTGATCATCCGTTATTTCATTGTTCAATGCATACATATTTCCGAATTCTTCATGATCGATGCATTTCAATACGAATTTCAATGAGTCCTCAGATGCCACAGGAACCACCGTTGTTGTTAAATTCAGGTTCTTTGTATGTGTCACCGGAGTATTCGTTTTCCTCTGTTACTATTTTTATCAGGTCATGGACGTGTTCATCATATGGTATTTTAAATCCTATTGCTCCTCCCGCTTCTTCGATTTCAATATTGTTTATTTCCCAGTTGTCTTCTTCACGGCCGTTGTTCATAACGTACCATATGCTGTTTTTCATTATGAGAAAAAGGTGTCCTCCACCATAGTAGTTGTTGTCTCTGAAACTGTTTGTTGGATCATATACTATTTGTGCTGCTTTAAGGAGATTTGATAATTTTTGTTTTGGTCTGCTTGCTTCAAAGAATATTTTCTCCAGTTCCAGTTGTGCTTCCTCCTTTTTACCCCTGTTTTTATCGAATTC
>DUHK01000045.1 GCA_013330915.1 Methanosphaera sp.
AAAGCAAAAGAAAATCGTGAAAAAGCATTACCATACTATGAGTCAGAATTATCTGAAACAGACCCTGAATTCATGGAAATATTTAACAACTTTTTATTTGATGAAGTACAATCAAACACATCACTTCCAGAAAGAAGTCAAATGCTAATAACACTGGCAACATTAATAGCAAACCAATCCATAAAACAGTACGAAATAGCAGTTGAAGCAGCAATCAACCTTGGATTAAAAGCAGTGGAAATCAAGGAAGTACTATATCAGTCAACACCATATGTGGGATTTGCAAAAATGTATGACTTTCTGGACGTAACCAATCAGATATTTGATGAAAAGGGTATAGATGTTCCAATCCCTGGACAATCAACAACAACACGCAAAGACAGAATAGAAAGAGGATATGAAATTCAATTAAATTATTTCGGAAAAATCATTGAAGATATGAATGAAAACACGCCAGATGACCAGAAACATTTCAATGAATTTCTAAAAGGTTACTGTTTTGGAGATTTCTATACAAGAACGGGACTGGATGATCAGGACAGGGAACTGATTACCTTCAGTATAATAGCTTCTCTTGGTGGATGTGAAAATCAGTTAAGGGGACATACTGCAGGAAATCTTGCAGTAGGAAACGATAAACAAACCTTGATTAATGCAGTAACAGTACTTTTGCCATTCATTGGATTTCCAAGATCACTTAATGCACTGGCAATAATAAACGAAATATGTCAATAAAATAGTGGAGATGAGAATATGACAAAAAGTTTGGTAATATATTATTCAAGAGCAGGAGAAAATTATGTTAACGGAGAGATTGTGGATTTGCCTGTTGGAAATACACAGATAATAGTCGATTACATAAAAGAATTAACAGGAGCCGACACATTCCAGGTTGAAACAGTTGAAGAATATCCTGCAGACTACATGGAAACCACCGAAGTAGCACAGGAAGAACAGGATAGGAATGCAAGACCTGAACTTAAGGAAGAACTAACTGACATTTCAGAATATGATGTAATATACATAGCTTCTCCAAACTGGTGGGGAACACTACCAATGGCACTTTTTACTCAGCTTGAAAAACTTGACTTCACGGGAAAAACAGTTAAAACAGTTATCACTCATGAAGGATCAGGTCTTGGAAGCAGCATGAAAGATGTTAAAAAGTTATGTCAAGGAGCAGACATAGAAAAAGGCTTGGCAATACATGGTGCAGAAGTAAAAAACAGCAAGTCAAACGTTGAAAGATGGATATAATGAGGTTATAATATGGTGGAAGAAGTATTATTTGGAATAGGTGAAGAAAATCCATACGGAGAATTCTTCATTGGAAAAAGTTATCTTAACATTTTAACAACAGATTCAGTTATGGTGGCAAACGTAACATTTGAACCTGGATGTAGAAACAACTGGCATATTCACCACGCAGAAAAAGGGGGAGGACAAATACTTTTGGCTACTGCAGGAGAAGGATGGTACCAGGAAGAGGGAAAAGCAGCACAAAAACTTACTCCCGGAAGCGTAGTTGAAATACCTGCAGGTGTAAAACATTGGCATGGAGCAGCAAAGGACAGTCAATTCACACACATTGCAATAGAAGTACCTGGAGAAAACACATCCAATGAATGGTTGGAACCAGTAAGTGATGAGGAATATAACAATTTATAATCCTGTTCACAATCCTTTTTTTAGATTTCATCATCCAATAGGAAATCAATAATATTTTTATGTTTTATTCCGTTTTTAGACAAGTTGATTTCATCCATACTTAATACGTATGTATCAAATTTGTCAGGTACTTCAAATAATGGTGAAAATTCTCTATCAATAGTTTCAGGTGTAGCTAATAAATAACAAACCTGTATATACACTTTTTTATCATGTTTTTTGCATACAAAATCTATTTCATGTTTTTTAATCTTTCCTATTTTAACGGAATAATTTCTTCTAATCAATTCATTGAAAACTATGTTTTCAAGTATTCTAGGTATCCAATTGTTATTATCATCTATTAAAGAATGATGGAATCCATGATCTGTTAAATAATACTTTTCTTCGGTTTTTAATATTTTTTTTCCTAGGATATCCTCACGTCTTACTTGTTTACAGAATAATGCTTCTGTCATGTAATTTGTATAATTGGATATGGTGTTCCTGTTGGTTTTTTTATTTTCATTCTTCAAATATTTTGTAATGCTTGTTTTAGAGAATGTTTGGCCGGTTGAATTCATTAAATAATATGAAAAACGTTTAAATAGGCCTATATTTTTAATATTGTATCTGGACAGTACATCATGGATGATTATTGAATCATATATATCCTGAAGTGCATTAACTTTATTATCAATTTCTTTAATACTTAATAATCCTGGCATACCTCCATATAACAGGTATTCTTGAAATATTTTCTTTTTATTTTCTGTATTCAATATTAAATTTTCATTTTCTATTTTATATTCTATGATTTCTTTAAATGAAAATGGATATAAATTAATTTTAATATAACGACCACTAAGTAATGTTGCCAGTTCATTTGATAATAATTTTGAATTTGAACCGGTTATGTAAATATCGGATTCTAAATCTACTCTATATCCATTAATACATTTTTCCCAATTATTTACTTGTTGTATCTCATCAAAAAGTAAATATATTTTACCCTTAATATCTTTCGTTAATTTTAATATTAATTCATCTAATTCTTTTTCAGTGAATATATTTTTGTATTTTACTGATTCAAAAGAAATATAAATTATATTTTCAGGTTTCACTCCTTTCTCTATTAATTCGTCAATAATACTTTTGAGAAATACAGTTTTTCCACATCTGCGCATACCTATAATAACTTTAATAAAATCAGTGTCAATTAAAGGTCTAATACGTTTTAAATATAATTCTCTTTTAATCATAATCCGTTCACCTGATGTTTTTAATATTTATTAATTGATAAATATAATGCTTTCTATAAGAAGCATTGTTTTATAATAATTTTTAAATGACTCGTATAAGATGCATTAATTCAATTATTTTATTTATTGCTTTATCTAAGATGCATTACCTTAATATATAATTTAAATGTAGGGTTATATATCAAAATTTTCAAAAGATAAATATAGGAGAATTTATCATGATTGAAGAATTATCATACACGTTAAACGATGAAAAAATTTATGGGAAAATATATAAAACAGACAAAGATGGAAAACAACCAATCATAATATTATCTCATGGATTATCATTAGATCACACACTTATGGTACCATATGCGGAAAAATTACTGAATAAAGGAATTAACACCTACATATATGACTTTAGGGGTGGAGGATATAATTCAAAAAGTGACGGAAAAATAAGTGACATGACCATTGGCACTGAAAAAGAGGACTTGAATTATATTATTGACTCATTAAAAAAAGAGGAATTCGTTGATGAAAAGCAGATATACATTGGTGGACACAGTCAGGGAGGCCTGGTTAGTAGCTTGGTGGCACCAACAAGAGACGATATTAAAGCACTGTTTTTATTTGCACCCGCTTATGAAATACCGGATGATATGAAGCAAAAGGATAATCCTCATGATTATAACGTTTTAAACCTTATGCCTGAACATTTGGGAGACAAATATATTAACTGTGCAATTAACATTGATGTTTTCAATGAAATAAAGGATTATGAAGGACCAGTATATATTTTTCACGGAATTGAAGATAAACGAGTTCCCGTCGAATATTCCATAAAGGCAGATAAGGTGTATGCTAATTCAACAGTCTACCTGTATGAAGAAGGGGAACACAGGTTTTCTGATGAAATAAAGGATGATGTGGTAAACATTATTGCTGAAAAAATTCTTTAATCATATTCTTAAAAATCTTACAAACTATTGATTAATATAGCATTAAAATTTTAAACTTTAAAAAAGAAACATATAATATAACAACAGTTTAAAAAGAACAGGGGAATAAATTAATGGTGAATCCAAATAAAAAAGTTAAAAGACCAAACGGTTTAGGTAATGTATATAATTATAAAACAGATGAGGAAGGTAACGTATTCACATTACCAATAAAAACAATTATCAAAGAAAATTATATCTACATGTATCGGGCAATAAATGACGAAAATTATTTCATTGTTGAAAACGATACGTGTTTCTTCTTTAAGGAAATATTGTATGATGATGAAGTTGTTGGATTTGCAACATATAAAACAACACAAATTAACAAGGACGCACTCGTAATGCAGTACTTCTATGTGCTTCCGGAATACAGAAATAAAGGATTGCTTGAAGAGGAAATTGATGAATCCTCAGCATTATTTGAATCAAGCATTATCATTGAATATCCAACAAGGGACATGGTGGAAGCATTAACAAAACATAAACTTGCAAGAGTCTTCGATGACAGGTTTGTAGTTTCACGTATTCCGTTTTCCGTGCCAATGTTTTCATTAGAAGATGTGCAGAAGGGAATTGTCAGAGAAGAGTATGATACAACTGGTACAAAAGGGTACTATAAAATGTCACACCTTTATGATCTGGAATTATGTACCGTGGTAGGACTGGCAGCAGAAGATGTTGAGAACATGTACGATGAGGATAAAGTGGATGAAGAAAACATAAACAATTATAATGTAATCAGTCTTCCACTACGTGATGATGTTGAAAAATATGACTGCATAAACAAAAGGGCAGAAAATGCCGAATTAAAAGAAGGTACATACTTTAAAAACATCAAAAAATTCCTCGATGACAACGATGAAATAATACAAAACTGGTTAACGATATTCTAAACACCCTTATTTAAGTAGAGGTATTGTACTTAAATCACATATTCTATTTTTTTTAAATACAACTTACTGGAGGTTAAATAAAATTATGGAAAGCATAGATTACATACTAAATTATCTGTTAATGGAAAACCCTAAAATACGATTAAAGCAAGAGGCAACTACTCCACAAGAAAAATTTAACTTATACAGAAGCTTATGTAACATAAGACCTGCAAATAAAATCAGTGAAGAATATGTTCAATACGAAAAAAAGTATTTAACATGGATTAACAATAAGAAAACTATCACCGATATGGAGGACATAGAAACAACAGACAAAACACACCCGAATAATAATCTGGATAATGATGACAAAATAGCATTATGGCAGGGCGACATTACAACATTAAATATTGGTGCAATAGTTAATGCAGCAAATTCCCAGGGACTGGGCTGTTTTGTACCTGGACATAACTGTATTGATAATCAGATACATACCTTTGCAGGAATACCATTAAGATTGGAATGCAATGAATATATGAAAACCATCAACTATGACCTGCCAACGGGTGAGGCATTCATTACAGGGGCGTATAACCTCCCATCAGAACATATTATACACACGGTAGGACCCATAATAGAAAGAAGCGTCACGGACAAAAAACGTGAATTACTTGCGGAGTGTTACACTAACTGTCTTAAAACAGCACAGGAAAACAATGTCAAAAGTATTGCCTTTTGTTCAATTTCCACGGGGGTATTCAGATTCCCAAAGGATATTGCAAGTCAAATAGCTCTGAGGACTGTTGATGGTTATCTTAGTGATTATGGGGAATGTTTTGATAAAATAGTGTTCAACCTATACTCAGATGAGGATGTGAAAATATATGAAGAATCTGTCACAACGCATTGAATTAATAAAAGAAAAACTTGATGAAGCAGAATATGTTATAATAGGTGCAGGTGCAGGATTATCCACAGCTGCAGGAATAGACTATGGTGGGGAACGTTTCGAAAAACACTTTGGAGAATATATAAAGAAATACAACATGACAGACATGTACACTGCAGGTTTTTATCCATTCGAAACGTCCGAGGAAAAATGGGGTTACTGGTCAAAACACATATATTTAAACGATGTAAACATGGGTTCCACCAGGTTATACGAAAAGTTATACGAGTTGGTTAAGGATAGAAATTATTTTGTAATCACAACAAATGTGGATGACCAGTTTGTAAAGTCAGGATTTCCATCAAATAAGGTGTTTGCAACACAGGGCAGTTATAACTACTTCCAATGCAGTAATGCGTGTCATGACAAGCTCTATAAGAACACTCAAATGGTTAAGGAAATGGTGGGAAGTATTGATGAAAACCTCAGAATATCCTCTGATTTAATACCCTATTGTCCTCGTTGTGGGGAAGAGATGGAAACAAACTTAAGAAAGGATGATAAATTTGTTGAGGATGTCTACTGGCATCAGCAAAGCAAGGCATACCATAAGTTTCTGGATGAAGCAAAGAATCATAAAACACTGCTCCTGGAATTTGGCATAGGTTATAACACTCCTGCAATCATAAGATTTCCCTTTGAAGCATATGCTGCTCAAATACCTGAATGGACTCTTGCACGTTTTAATAAGGATCATCTGGAAGTTGCAGTTAAGCTTCATAATGAATGGAAATTAGTGTCTCCAGATATGCTGGATAAAATGGATTTGCCCAATGATTTTAAAAAGAGGTATATTCCGGTATCTGAGGATATTGAAGAGGTTGTAGATGAATTATTGGATTAATGAAGATTTACATTAAGAGTTGCTTTAATAATGGCTTATCTTTTAGAAGTTATTCTTTGAATGTATCTGTTATTAGCTACTTTTTATAATATTGTTATAGGAGATTATTTATGGATAGACAGAAAAAGATAATTCAAACAAGTATTGTGGGAATTGTTGTTAACTTGATTTTAGTTGCCTTTAAGGCTACCATTGGTATTCTTGTTAATTCCATTGCAATTACCTTGGATGCAGTGAACAATTTAACCGATGCTTTAAGTTCTATCATTACAATCATTGGAACAAAACTTGCA
>DUHK01000067.1 GCA_013330915.1 Methanosphaera sp.
GGATAGATAAAATTGAAAACAGGGAAAATGTTCTGGTAATAGCTGAAGGATTTTTAATGTATCTGGAAGAAAAAGAAGTAAAAGAGTTATTCAACCAGGTATCAAATAGTTTTAGTAATGTGGAAATACTCATAGAACTGATGAGTAAATGGATGGTTAAAAACCAGAAGGTCCATGATACTACTCGAACAACAGGAGCAGTATTTAAATGGGGAATAAATGAAAGTAAAGACTTTGAAAAGTTATGTCCATCTTATAAAATGTTGTCGGATAACAATCTGACTGATAAAATGAAAGATTATTCTCCAATATTCATACGAATAATTGCACCATTCTTAAGAAGCAGAAACAACAGAATAGCTCATTTTAAAAAAAGAAAATAGGATATAATTAAATATTTTTTCTTTTAACACATCCTAATATCTGATTGAACTTTTCAACAAAGTTTTCAGTAGCATTCATTGATATTTTACCATTATCTTCTATAATTATATCATCATACTGAAGATTTTCATCATATTTTAATGAACCTGTCAGATAATCCCTTTTCAAGATATTTTCTCTAGTTTTTTCAAGATCTATATTGTAAGGCAATTTATAATAATACCTGCCGTTATCATCAGTTGAGGCTTTAAGTTCCGTTTTTTCATATCCTGTTATGTCAAGAAAAACCTTGTTAAATCCCAGTTTTTGCAGATTATCTCGTAACTTACTAATCAGATTTTTATCCAATATTTCCAGCGGTTCATCTACACTGACTGTTGCATTGTTTTGGTCAATTCTAACCCTGATGTTTTCCTGATTAACAACAGATCTAACAAATTTCTCGGCTTCATGTATCTTTTCCAGTTTTTCTGAATTTACGCTTTGATTGGTTTTAACACGTGTTGCCAAACAGGTTGTATCCGGTGAATATTCCAGATTCAAGAATTTTATCATTTCAAAAACGTCTTTTTTGCTGATGTTGCATTCTACAAGGGGACTTGTCATGTTAAATTCTTCGAGAACCAGTACTCCCGGTCTGTTTTCAAGCAAATCGGTAATGTTTGTTCCCTCAATGAAATAATCATATTGGTTGAATTCCGGTAATTTCTGGATATTGGAGTACATTAGTTTTCGACATTCAAAACATCTTTCTTTGCCGTTGTTCAGGAATATTTCATTAGTTAAAAAGTCCAGATTAATTATCTTATGTTCTAATTTAAAGTTCTGTGCTTGTTTTTTAGTATATTCTATGAATTCATCAGGCATCATATTGTTGTTTATTGTAACTAGCAATGAGTCGGGACTTACTTTGGATAGTATGTATGCAAGTAGTGTACTGTCAGAACCTGCACTAAATCCTAATACGCATTTTTTATCATTCAGATATTCTTCAAGTCTTTTTATTTTTTCTTTTATTTCCAATTTATCATTTTCCTAATATTTTTTTTTCTATTAAATGCCAGTAGTCCGTTGGTATAATTTTAGATTATTTGATATATATAATTTAAGTAACAGTATCTTTATCTTTTCAATATTGGAAGTTAATTCCAATATTTATGTATATATTATTTTAAAGAACGTTTACTCCTTCTTTTCTTATATATTGTGTAAAAATATAAATATAACAATTGTTATATTATATAATACTTGGCTAAGATATGTAAAATTATTTTAATATAATAAGGAGTGAAAAACATGTCTAAAACAATTGCTGAAATTCAAGAAAAATTAGATTCTGATGAAGCAATAGTATTAACAGTAGACGAATTTAAAACCAAATTACGAAACGGCGAAGAAGTTACAATAGACGATGTAGATGTGGTAACATGCGGAACAAGTGGAGTAATGAGTGGAACAACAGCATTATTCCATATACCAGTAACTGAACCTGGATTGTTCAACAAAGCTAAAGAAGTGTATATGAATGGCATTCCAGCATATCCTGGACCATGTCCTAATGAATTGTTGGGAAGCATAGACGTATTTTTATATGGAACAAACCATAGTGAAACTATAGACGACTACGGTGGAGGATCATTAATTAAGGATCTTCTTGAAGGTAAAGAAATAGAGGTTAAGGTAATAGATATCGAGAACAAGGAATTTGAATCCAAGGTAAAACTTGAAGATATGCAGACAGCCAGACTAATAGGAACAAGAATGGCATTTAAAAATTATAATTCCTTCACAAATCCTCAGGATAATTCACAGAAATCAATATTCAATGTAACTCCAATGACAGGACCCTATGATTCATATTCATTCAGTGGTTGCGGCGAAGTTAATCCTTTAGCAAATGATCCAAAACAGGAAGTAATTAAAAACAACACCAGAATTTTATTAAATGGTGCCCAAGGAATTATCGTTGACAATGGTACCCGCAGCAACATCGAAAAACCTAATCTGTTATTGACAGCAGATATTAAACAAATGAATCCATATTATATCGGCGGATTTAAAACGGGTATGGGTCCTGAAATATTCGATTCCGTAGCAATTCCAATTCCGGTATTAAATGAAAGCATATTAGAAAACCTCAAAATATTTGATAAGGATATTCCATTACCTATATGTGATATTCATGGAAGACATTTACCATTAGGTACAATAGATTATACTGTTTGGAATGATGTTGACTACAGACCTGATCTTGACTTGAATAAATGTTTAAATTGTGATAATTGTTTGGTTGAAAATATTTGTCCAACCAATGCATACTCTAAGGGAAATGACATAAAGCATGACCTGTGTTATGGTTGTGGAGCCTGTTCAGTATATTGTCCTGGAAGAGTTCCTTCAATGAACCTTGGAAGTATCAGTCTGCAAACACAAGATGGAATCAAGGAAATACCAGTAACCTGCAGACAATCTGATAAAAAACGTGGATTAGAAATAGCAGAAGAACTTAAAAATCAATTACTTGATGGTTCTTTCAGATTATAACTATTTTTATATTTTTTCATTTTTTTTTCAGAAGGATTATGAAAAAATTTATAACATTGTTATAATTATTTGGATTCTCAAGTAAGAATTTATTTGTCTGCAATAATGCAATTAAATAAAGGGAGAATAAAATGATAAACAAAATAAAGGAAATAGGCCTGAATAATTGGATTCTAATATCCATGATTTTGGGTTTTCTAGTAGGAATAGTAATAAATTTATTTGCAGCCACTCCTTTTGTTAAAGATATTCTAATAGACAATATCTTTTACTTTGGAGGAACAGGATTTATTAACTTAATGAAAATGCTGGTAGTTCCACTAATATTTTGTTCAATCGTAGTTGGAACAGCATCATTATCCAATTCTAGAAAAATAGGAAGCATAAGTATTGAAATAATATTATTTTACATAATAACAACACTGATAGCAGTATGTTTAGCTATCTTTATAGGCAGCATAATCCAGCCTGGAAACGGTTTGAACATGGTTGGTTCACAATTCACATCAAACATAACAAGTAATGTGACATTAACAGACAATCTTTTAAACATGATTCCATCAAATCCAATAGGATCAATGGCCAATGGAGAAATAATACCTACAATAATATTTGCAATAATAGTAGGACTGGTATTATCAATGCTTCAGGATGAAACCAGGCTAGTTAAGGATTTCTTCACACAAGCAAATAAAGTGATGATAAAGATGACATCTCTTGTCATGAACCTGGCACCAATAGGTGTTTTCTGTCTAATGGCAAGTACTTTTGCTAATCTGGGTATTTCAGGATTAATACCATTGTTTAAGTTCATAATTTCAGTCATTCTAGCAATATTTATTCAAATGTTTGTTATTTATCCATTGATATTATTCATATTTACAAGACTAAGTCCAATCAGATTCTATAAAAAGTTCATATCAGTAATGATATTTGCCTTTTCATCAACATCATCAAATGCAACAATACCATTAACCCTGGAAAAACTGTCTCAACTCGGTGTTTCAGAAGAGGTATCATCATTTTCCATACCCCTGGGAGCAACGATTAACATGGATGGAAATGCCATAATGCAGGGTTGTGCCATAATGTTTGCAACTCAAGCCTACGGTTTGGATTTAGGATTATCCGCATTAATCACAGTAATATTCATGGCAGTGATTGCTTCAATTAGTGCTGCTGGAATACCATCTGCAGCAATAATATCAATGAACATGCTGTTTATGTCGGTAGGTTTACCTTTAGATATTATAGCAATACTTTTAGGTATAGACCACTTCTTAGACCTATTCAGAACAACAATAAATGTAACGGGAGATGCAATTTGTACAATAATAGTTTCATTTAGACATAACGTTTTAGATGTAAACTTGTTTAATGGAGATAAAGATTCGAGATAAAAAAAATTAATATATTGGGAGTAATTAAATGAAATATTTTATTAGATATGGAGAAATTGGTGTTAAAAGTCCTAAAACACGACGTAAATTCGAAAACAGGTTAATGAAAAACATTAAAACAGGACTTGAATGCGATTTTAAAAATTATAACGGACGAATTATACTAAACACAAATCAGGATGACGAAACGGTACAAAACATACTTAATCGTGTATTCGGAATAGTATCATACAGTCCGGTATATGAAACCATAACAGATAAAAAGAATATATCACAGTTGATAGAACAGTTAATCACTGATAGTATAAAACAGGAAAAGTTCGATCCTGAAAAACAAACATTTGCAGTTAAATGTAGACGTGTAGGAGAACATGACTTTTCAAGTCAGGAAATGGCAGGATATGTTGGATCTGTCATAGTAAACCTGACTAATGCTAAAGTAAACCTATCCCTTCCGGATTTTACGGTTTATATAGAGGTGCGTGATGAAAAAACATATGTATACTTTGAAAAAATTAAAGGATTGGGTGGATTACCTGTTGGAAGTCAGGGCAGAGTCGTATGTCTGATTTCCGGTGGAATAGATTCTCCGGTAGCAGCATTTCAAATGCTTAAACGTGGATGTGCCATAACATTACTTCATTGTGATAACGCACCATATGGTCAAGGAACAGTTGATAAAGTATTGAAAAATGCAGAAAATCTTAAAAAATATTCTTTAGGCGAAGAAGTGAAAGTATATACCATAAAATATGGTAAATATCTGGAACATGTAATTAATGAAGCTCCACCAAGAATGACATGTGTTTTATGTAAAAGTGGAATGTATCAAATTGCCGAATTACTGGCAAATAAACAAAAGGCCAAAGCAATAGTTGATGGAAGTAGTATTGGACAGGTAGCATCCCAAACCCTGAATAATATTGAAGCAAGCAGATATCATTGCAGAATGCCCATTTTCAGTCCATTGATTAGTATGGATAAGCTGGAAATAGAAGCCATAGCTAAGAAAATAGGAACCTATGAAATATCAATTATACCAGACGGTGGTTGTGGAGCAGTTCCAAAATATCCGGAAACTCATGCAGATTTGGAATTTACCAAGAGGGTTATTGAAAAAATAAATCAGAAGGACATATTGCAGGAAGTAAGTGAAAGTATTGAAAATATAGGAAATCAGGTGATAGAATGACTGATGTAATAATAGTAGGAGCAGGAACTGGTGGATTGAGTGTGGCCAGAGAGTTATCAAAAAATCCAAACGTGAACATAAAAATAATAGAAAAAGGTCCCGAAAGCATTCCAAAGGAAGCATACAATTATTATGATGTATGGGATAAAAATGAAATAGAACTCATTAAAACCGATTTGGTAGGAGGTTCTTCCTTGGTTATTGCAGGAAATTTCGTACCGACATTGGTAGATGAATTGAAAGAGTACGATATAGATATCCAACCACAATTAGAACAGTTAATAGATGAAGTTGGAATTCAGACAATGCCTGAAAGTCATGTCGGACCAATAAACAATTTATTACAGGAAGCTGCAGAAGAATTGGGATTAACAATGCAGCCCATGCCTAAGGGTATAAATCCCGAAAAATGTAAACAATGTGGATTATGTGCCTGGGGATGTCCTCACGGTGCAAAATGGAGCAGCTTATCAGATTTAGAAGTATCACTTGAAAATGGGGCAGAATTAATTGTCAATGAAGCAGTTATTGGATTGATTGTAGAAGATAACGTAATTAAGGGAGTTAAAACCAATCAAGCAAAACAATACCTTGCAGATGTAGTTATTGTAGCTGCAGGCGGTATGGTCACACCAAAATTATTAAGGGGTGCCGGAATAAATGCAGGAGAGAGCTTTGCCATAGATCCATTTATAACTGTTGGAGGATACTTAAAAGGAGCAAAACAAAACCACGAAATACAAATGAACAAATTTATCAAATTGCCTCATATAGTTATTGCATCACATACAAGCCAATTTTTATTGCCTAAAATCAGGGAAAAATACCCTGATGCAACAGAAGAGGATATAATAAGTTTCATGATTAAAGTTCCTGATAATCTTAAAGGACATGTCTACATGAATGAAGTTGTAAAGGGAATAGATTTTGAAGATGCATCATTACTGGCCAGAGGTGCAGCCATAGCTGGAAACATTCTTGTCAAGGCAGGAGCAGACATTGAAAGTCTCTCATCAACCCATGTCAGAGGTGCACATCTGATATCCTCAGCAAGAATAGGGGATGTGGTTGACAGTAATCTGGAAACCAGTATAAAAAATCTGTACGTAGCAGATGGGTCTGTTTTACCTGAAGCTCCGGGTTTACCACCAATATATACAATTTTGGCTTTATCCAGACGTCTCGGACAGTACCTGTCACAAAAATATTAATACTATAAAATTTAACCGTTAAAAAGAGTTTAATAGAATTAAAATAGAAATACAAGGGAATTATTTCTATTTTTATTTTTTTTATAATTGTTTTTTTAAGATACTTCACTTAAGCGTTAATCCAGGCTTAAATGCATCACTTTTCTTTTTGCCAATTTCAAAATAATCATATAGTACGTCATCATACACTATCGGATCAACCAATTCCATTGAAATTCTTCCATTATCATCAAGCACATCTTCATCAGCCAGAATATTGACAATTTCACCGGTAATCTGTGTATGGCTTCCAACATCATCTACAACATTTATCACTTTACATTCTACAGATACCTTTAATTCATTAATTACAGGAGCATTGACGTTATCACCCTTTTTGGTCGTCCAGGATATATTTTCAAGTTTATCTTCATCATGGCCCGAAAACATGCCCAAATAATCTGCTTCGGCTATCTGGTCTATGCTGGGAAAACCCAATACGAATTCCCTTGTTTCAAGAATGTCCTTCAATGTTTTTCTTTTGGCAGTGGTATTGATTGCTATCATAACACATGGAGGTTTATGACTACACATTGTTGCAAATGCAAGTGTACATGCATCCGCCTTTCCATTTTCATCATAAGCGGACACTATAACCGCAGGTGCAGGATACATTATGGCTCTTGGTTTTATATTTATTTTTTTCATTATATCACTAATATTATTTTGATTATTTTATACTTAAAACTATTATTTATTTCAATATATTTCCAATGGCTTTATTTATTTTACAAACAATTTTCCTTTTTTTTAAGTTATAATTAATTATAAATACTATTTTTAACATATAATTATTTTTATAGTTAAAGGAGTCGTTATTATACTGTCAAAGAAAGATGAATTTATTTTTGGTTTTAAAAAAGCCATACCTATTACATTAGGATATATTCCTATGGGTATTGGTTATGCGGCCTTGGCAATTAAGGCAGGATTAACTCCTTTACAAACAGTCGGGTTTTCCGTACTGGTTTATGCAGGTGCGGGGGAAATCATTGCTGTTACCATGCTCTTAAATGGTGCAACGGCATTGGCTATTATTTTAACAAATTTTGTAGTGAATTTAAGATATTTTGTGATGAATGTCTGTGTATACAACAAGGTGGAAAAAAGCTCATTATTGGTTAATGCATTATCAAGCCACTTAACAACCGATGAGTCATTTGCCATGTTTTCTCTGATGGATGAATCGTCAATCTGGACGTATATTGGATTATCGTTGACATCATGGCTATCCTGGATTTTAGGTGCTGCAATAGGTGTATTCGTACTGGATTTGTTACCTGTGATAGTAACAAACAGTTTTAATATATCATTATACGCACTCTTTGTGGCAATTTTAGTTCCTAACATAAAGAAAAACTATAGAATAGGGCTGCTGGTAATAATCACGGGAATAATCAACATAATATTACAAACGGTTATTGGTAACTGGTCAATAATAGTTTCAACACTGCTTGGTGCATTGATTGGTGTATATATAATTAATGACGGGTATTTTTTAACAGATGATGGGGGAATTAAATGAACACTGCGGACATGATGATATTGGGTTGTGCCCTTGTAACGTTTATTCCACGTTTGATACCGGCAATATTTGTGGGACAAATAAACTTTGATAAAAAGACGGAAAAATTTCTGGATCTTATTCCATACACGGCATTAAGTGCCCTGATTATTCCGGGGGTGCTTACGGTAGATAATCAGCTATGGTATATTGGTCTTATAGGTGCTATAGTTGCTGCAGCAATGTCATGGAAGAAAGTTCCTTTAGGAGCAATAGTAATTTTAACTGTAATAATTTTAATAGCGGTTTATTCTATCGTTCCCTTTTTTTAAACTATTTTTTTTTATAGGAATAAATTTATTTAAAAATAAGTTAATAATATATTATATTAACAAAACTTTTTATTGGAAATGTTTTTCATGCCATCTGACAACAATAAACATTCAAATGATTTTTCAATTATCAAACAGGATAATAAAATTATCATCGATGAAGTTTTAAAAAATCGGTACTCTCATATATATGATTCAATAATTAAAGAGGAATTTGAATTAAATGTTGAAAATTGTGATGTTTTAAACGAAATACATTTTAACGATAAAGTAGTAGGTTTTGCTACTTACACATTTGCAAACCAATCTCATCTAATTTTGACAAATATTTATATCCTGCCTTCACATAGGGGGAATAAACTCTTTAACAAGGAAATAACACACCTTTTTGAAAAAGGATATGTTCTCAGCATAAACTATCCGAGCAAAAAGATAGTGGAATTGTTAATTAAGTATGGTTATGCAGAAAAAGTAAATGATTCACTGGTAGTCAGTGCCATTAACTTCAGAGTTAATAAATTGGACATGATTTCTAACGGTACAGTATCAAATCATGATTATGAGAATAGTTTTACAAGCTTATATGATTTAAACATCTGTGCCGTACTGTTATTTAACATAACAAACAGTGAAAGCTTTGAAGTTTATTACTCTAAAATATCCGCTTATGATAAAAAGGAAATATCATCAGATGTCAGAAAAAACATTGATGGGGACTATTTTAAAGAAATTGTCAACATACTAACCAGAAGGGATCTTGAAATTGAAAGAAGGTTATTGCTCTTAAGAAATAATTTACCCTCTGAGAATTTGGAGATTAAGGAACTTTTTTCATCAGATTTATCAGACATTTTCATGGATTATGTGGAAAAGGGAATGGTCACTCTTGATGAAATCAAAAAGATTAAACAGCAGCTATTCATTGATTTAACCAGAAGCAGTATTAAAAAGCAATCTATTCCAACAAGATTACATTACCTGGTTTTAAATTATCATAACACCAGGGAAATAGATGAAAATGTTAAAAATCCATGTCCATATTGTAATGAAGAATTGGATTTTTCCCAAAGATATTGCATAAGCTGTGGTTATGATATATTCAATGACATGAAAACCAAGGACAAAAACAGATTCATATACCAGGATGTACTAAAGGAAAAACTCTCATTCAAACACTCAATAAATAACATTGTAGAAAGAAAGAATGAATTTGATGAGGAATATTTAATCACTTTAGCAATATGTTATGTTATAGATAACCTGAACATAAGAAATTATTATGAAATATTTGATCTGGCAGCAAATAAATATAATTTAACAAATCACAACATAAGAAAAATAATGGATGAAAGGAAGTTCATAACGTATAATATCCAAGAATCCGACTGGTTTGAAGAAGGACAGCAGTTTAGTGTTTCAGAATTGAAAGAAATACTGCTAAAAAATAATCTAAAGCAATCAGGTAATAAAAACGAGTTGATAGAAAGAATACAGTTAAATGTTTCACTGGACAAAGTCAAATCAAAAGTTCCAAAAATTACACAGTCGGGATATAATTTCAAAGAGGACAGTTTACCATTATTGTATCATAAACAATATCTGGAAAACTATATTTATGACGAATTTGAAAATGAATTCAATAATAGTGAAAAAACATCAATGGACGAGATAACCATTGATTTTCTGGAAAAACATGTGCAAAGTGCTATGGAATCCAAAAATCATAATCAATTGGTTGATTCACTTAAACTACAATCCATGTTGTATTCAAATATTCGGGATATAGAAGAAGTGTTACGTATTGAATTAAAGATATTTCTAGTAAATATCAACATGTTGTTTGTGGATGATGTTTATTATGATTATTATAATGCGATAGAGGAAAGAACATTTAAAAATCTTAAGAAGTTGATGTATGAATACGATTTTGATGAACTGCTTTTCTTATTGGGATTATCATATCAGGAATTTGATGAAAAAGACTTGATTATCAGTATGGACGAGCTTGAATCAATACTTCATAAAATATATGCACAAAACACTACTCATAATTTAAATTATCGAATCAAATACGAGCATTATCCAAGTAAAATAGGTAATGACACATTCACAAAATCTAAAAAACAGACGACAATCAGATCTCTTGATGATTATTTTTAATACAAAAAACAGTTAAGTTTAAATAATCATATGATAATAGTATTGTTAGTATCAAACGATGTGAACATATGCAAATAAGTGAAATATTAAAGGATTCTATAATTTATCCAACAAAAAGTATTAAATCCTCTTCTATTTTCATGATTTTAGGAATCATTGTAGGAATTTTTTCCGTTATGGCTCTGAATCTTGAAATGTTTGAAGGGAGTCTAAATACTGGAATAAAAATAGTATTGATGATGATTGTACTTTTAATGTCTCTGGTCATGTTCTTTCTAACACAGGGATATTCTCTGGATATACTCAGACAAAGCATTCAAAAAAGTGACCAAACGCCAAGCTTCAACATTTCAAGACAATTATCCAATTCAAGAAAAATACTGGTAGTAAATATAGTATATTTCATACTTCCATCAATAATATCCTTCTTTTTAGGATTAATATTACAGTTATGGATAGTTCCTCTCTTGGGAGTATTTATTTCAATAATATTCTTCCTGGCAACAACCATGGCAGAATGCAGACTGGCAAAAACAGGAAAATTGCTCAATGCCTTGAATATAGTAGGTACTATAAGGGATATAAATGCAATAGGTTTTGAAAAGGTATTTGTAACCATATTAACAATCAGTATTGTAATGATAATGAGTGTAATAGCTGTTTTGGCAATTTCATGGTATTTTTCTTCACAAATCTTGACCTCTGTGTTAATAGGTATCCTTGGCGTATATCTGTTATTTTTCTCAAAAAGGGCAATGGGACTTTTGTATTCAGAAAGATAAATCATCACCAACAAACTTTTTTTTAATCTTAGTAAATTAATACCTATTTTTATAATGTGATAATCCAACTGTTATCATTTAATTAAAATATTTATTAAATCATTTTTTCAAATATATACTTATGAAAAGATATTACATTTTTGATTTTGATGGAACATTGGTAAACACATTCTATGATTCAGTAATAGCATATAATAAAGCATTAAAACAATCTGGACTACCTGAATATCCCTATGAATCTTTAGAAGACATTGATTATACTGATTTTGTAAATAACATGACGGATAACATGCAAATACTTAATGTATATTCTAAAATATATGAGGAAAGTGAAAAAACATACACATTGCCTTATGATGGGATTAACACAGTTTTGGCCGAATTAATCCAACGGGGAAATAAACTGGCAATATGTTCAAATCGTAGTCAAAAACAGTTGGATGAATATACCAGAAAACTATTTCCAGAAATAAAATTTGAATACGTTATAGGATACACTCCTGATGGTGGATATAAACCAAATCCTGAGGTAATGAACCGAATTTTAGACAATATAAACTATGATAAGGATGAAATAGTTTATGTCGGGGATAAGAAAAATGATATTGCAACGGCAAAAAATGTGGGTATCGATGCAATTGTCGTAACATGGGGTCAGGGGGATGAAGAAACATACAATGATGATTATCCGATAAAGGTAATAAATACTGTGGAAGAATTGCTTGATTTCTAATTCATCAAAATTATTAATTTCCTAAACTAAATATTATATTATGTTTAGAAAAATGCGCAGAATTAAACAACAGTTGCCTAATGAAGAATGTATTAAAATACTGGAGGAAGAACCTCAAGGTATCCTATCAGTACTGGGTGATAATGGCTATCCTTATGGCATGCCCATGGATTATGTTTATAATGACGGAAAAATAATATTTCACTCAGCATTAGAGGGACATACATCTGATTCAATAAAAAATTATGATAAGGTATCCTTTTGTGTATTGAATAAGGGTCAAAAGGTAGAAAACGATTGGTATTACATTTTTAAAAGTGTCATAGTATTCGGAAGAATTAAAGAAGTTACTGATGAAGAAGAAAGACTGCAGAAACTTAGAATTTTGGGAAATAAGTATTTTCCATCAGAAGAATACACTGAAGATGAGATTAATAAATTTTTTGAACGTACACTTGTCTTGGAAATTGAAATAGAACATCTGACTGGAAAAATCGTTACTGAAAAGTGATCATATGTTATATGAAAAAGTAAACAATGAGTGGGATGAATTTCTTGAAAAAGAACGGAATTCATTATATTTTCAGAAAATGAATGTTTTCATCAGGAACGAATATGACAATAAAATCATTTATCCACCAAAGGAAGACATATTCAACGCCTTTAAATTCACACCATTATCTAAAGTAAAAGTAGTTATACTGGGACAGGATCCATACCACGAACCAGGACAGGCACATGGATTGGCATTCTCCACACCAGAAGGTAATCCAATTCCAAGATCATTATCCAACATATTCAAAGAAATCAATCAGGAATATTCATATGAAATACCAAAAAGCGGTTGTCTGGAAAAATGGGCAAAACAGGGAGTTTTCCTTCTTAATACAGTTTTGACTGTTGAAAAAGGGAATGCCAATTCACACAGTAAATGTGGCTGGCAGACTTTCACAGATAATGTGATTAAATTCTTGAATAAACAGGATCAACCAATGGTTTTCATGTTATGGGGAAAACAGGCAGAAAAGAAAAAGGAATTTTTGACCAATCATAATCATCTGGTTTTAGTAACATCACATCCAAGTCCTTTCTCTGCAAGACGGGGATTTATGGGATGTAATCATTTTAAAGAAGCTAATGAATATTTGAAAACAAATAACACTGAAGAAATCATATGGAAACTTTAGTTAATTTTGAGTGCATCTTTATATTCATTGAATATTTCTTCTTTTTTACCGTCACTTAATTTACTGCATTTTAACTCTTCTAGAGAAAATTTTGTCATTTCATATAATATCTTATTAACTTTCAATCCCTTGTCTGTCAGAGGATATTCCGTATTTTTCTTATTATCCTTATCATATGTTTTAACAATTAAATCATTTTTTTCCATATATTTTAAAGTCTGTGCTAATGTAAAATTAGTTAATGAAGGATTTGATTCCTTAAATTCAGAAAAATGTTTATTTCCTCTGAACATATCCATCAAAATGCATAAAATCCATTTTCTATTAAAAAAATCCAATGTATCAACAACTGGACAAATCTCCTCTTTTTTCATATTTCGCACCTTAACATTTATTTTGTTTTTTGTTAAATTAAAAATCTATGTAATTCCGGAATTACAAAAGGTAGTTATTCGTTTTCTCATAAAAATTTAAACAGAGGTTTATATTATGAGATCAAAAATTGAAGAATATGAAGCTGTTGAAAAAGCAGCTATGAAATTTGTAAAAAGTGTAGCAGAAGGAAACAGTGAATATGCAAAAGAATTATTTATAGACGAAGCAGTTTTATTTGGTTATTTAGATGGTGAATTGGAACATGGTTCAATAGAACAATTCTATAATAATGTGGATACTGTATCTGCAGGAGATAATTTCAATGCAAGGATAGATGTTTTATTACTTGAAGAAACATTATCTGTTGTTCGTGTTTTAGAAGAAGGATGGGGTGGAAGAATAGACTTCACTGACGTATTATTACTTCTAAAAATGGATGGCGAATGGAAATGTGTTGCCAAAGCATACAACCAAAATTCAGATACAATTAACTAAAAATCCAATTCTAAAGTTACTGGACAATGATCAGAACCGTACACCTGGTTGAGAATTGTCGCAGATTTAACTTTATCTTTTATTTCTTCATTAACATAGAAATAATCTAATCTCCAACCAGCATTGCGTTCTCTTGCTCTTGTTCTGTAACTCCACCATGTAAAGTTGTTTTCTCCCTCATCAAATAGGCGGAACGTATCAATAAAACCTGCTTCTTCTAATTTATCCAGCCAGGCTCTTTCTTCAGGTAAATATCCACTTTTTCCCTCACAATTGGAAGGATTGTATACATCTATCGGATGATGGGCAATGTTATAATCACCGGTAATAACAACATTTTTACCATTGTTTTTTAAATCAACAACAATATCAAGTAACGCATCACAGAAATCAACCTTATAATCAAGTCTTTTAGCTTCCATTCCACTGTTCGGGAAATAAATGTTAAACAAAACAAAATCAGGGTATTCTATTTTTAAAACTCTGCCTTCAGCATCCAATTCTTCAATACCCAAGCCCTGGGTTACGTTCAATGCTTCGATTTTAGTATATGTTCCCACACCACTGTATCCTTTCTTTTCGGCTTCATTAAAATGGGTGTCATAACCTTCGATATTCAATACCTTCTTTGGAATTTTACTTTTTTCAGCACGTACTTCCTGAAAATTGATTATATCTGCATCAGTATTATCAAACCAATCCCAAAATTCTTCTTTTTTACTAACGGCTCGTATTCCATTAACGTTCCATGATACTAATTTTATTGACATATTATTTTTCCCTATAAATTTTTACTGTATATGTTTATGTTCTTTAAACGATTTATCTTTTATTATTTTTAATATTTCATCAATTTTTTAAAAAAATCCCATATACTTAAAAGTTTTTTAATATTTTTTTCATATTTTTTATTATTATTAATCCGTTTATAAATGAAATAAATAAATATTTAAAAAAATAAACTATTATTTAGATAGATTAGATTATCTACTCTATTTAACAAAATTTATATATAAATTACATGGTGTATTTTAATGAAAAAAATAGGAATTTTAGTAGGAGTATTAGTACTCGCTCTAGCACTTGTTGCAGGAGTAAGTGCTGATGAATCTGCAGCCAACGATGACAATACTTTAATTGTCGGTTTTGATGCAGAATTCCCTCCTTACGGATTTAAAGCAGATGACGGATCCTTCACAGGATTTGATTTAGAATTAGCACAAGAAGTATGTAAAAGAAACAACTGGACTTTCAAAGCACAACCAATCGACTGGGATGCTAAAGACAGTGAATTAAGTTCAGGAACCATTGACTGTATTTGGAACGGATTCAGTATAACTGATGAAAGAAAAGACAAATACACCTGGTCAAAACCATACATCGATAACAAACAAGTTATTGTAGTTAAATCAGATTCTGGAATTAACAGTCTCGCAGATTTAAAAGATAAACAGGTTGAAACACAAAAAGATTCATCCGCATTAAGTGCTCTTCAAGGTGACAACAAAACCATTGCAGACACATTCAAAGATTTAGTACAAATTGCAGACTACAACACAGCATTTAATGACTTAGCATCAGGAGCTTGTGATGCAGTAGCAATGGATTATAACACAGCTAAATACCAAGTAAAACAACATGGTGAAAGCACTTACAAAATCTTAGGAGAAAACATCACCTCAGAAGATTATGGTATTGGATTTAAATTAGGTAACGATGCATTAAAAGATAAAGTACAATCTACTTTAGATGAAATGCAAAAAGATGGAACTATTGCAAAAATAGCAGAAAAATATGCTGACTATGGAGTTCCTGAATCATTAATTACCGAATAATCTTATAATAAATAGGCGAATAATATATGATTTTAAGTACAGTTATATCCCAACTTTGTGAAGGAATGATAACTTCAATTGAGATATTCTTACTTACTTTATTATTCTCCATTCCTCTAGGACTACTTATTGCCGGAGGAAGGATGAGTAAATTTAAACCTCTACAATGGTTGATGAAAGTATATATATCCATTATGAGAGGTACTCCATTGATGCTACAGTTAATCGTAGTGTTCTTTGGACCTTACTATATTTTTGGTATGACTTTATCACCTGATTACAGGATGATAGCAGTTATTATTGCTTTTTCAATTAACTATGCAGCTTATTTTGCTGAAATATTTAGAGGTGGAATTGAATCAATTCCTAAAGGTCAGTATGAAGCAGCTCAAGTTTTAGGGTATAATAAAATTGAAACATTTTTTATAATCATCTTACCTCAAGTTATAAAAATTGTATTACCTTCAATAACTAATGAAGTAATTACACTTGTAAAAGATACATCTTTATCATTTGTAATAGCAATTCCTGAAATGTTTACAGTAGCAAAACAAATCGCAGCCGCCGATGCATCAATCAGTGCATTATTAGTAGCTGGTGTATTCTATTATGTATTTAACGTATTGGTTGCATTTATTATGGAACGTTTCGAAAAACGTTTAAGTTATTATGATTAGGAGGAATATCATGAGTTTATTAAAAATAAAAAATCTTAAAAAAAGTTTTGGCGACAATGAGGTTTTAAAAGATATTTCTCTTGATGTAAATGAAGGTGAAGTTTTATGTGTGATAGGACCTTCAGGTTCTGGAAAATCCACACTTTTAAGATGCATAACCGAGCTTGAAACATATGACAGTGGGGAAATTATTTTCGATGGAACATTCGGTTTGGTATTCCAGAACTTTAATTTGTTTCCGCACCATTCAGTAATGAAAAACATTACTCATGCACCAATAAAAGTTCAAAAAAGACAAAAGAATGAAGTATACGAGGAAGCAAGAGGTCTTCTTAAAAAAATGGATTTGGCAGATAAGGAAGATGCATATCCATGTGAATTATCTGGAGGACAACAACAGCGTGTATCAATAGCTAGGGCCCTAGCAATGAATCCTGATATTTTGTTCTTTGATGAACCGACTTCAGCATTGGATCCTGAATTAACCGGGGAAATATTAAAGGTTATTAAGGATTTGGCAGCTGAAAAAATGACAATGGTAATAGTTACACACGAAATGACTTTCGCACGAAATGTTGCTGATACAATAATATTCATGGATGATGGATATATAGTTGAAAACGGAACACCTGATGAAGTATTCTCTTCATCAAATGAAAGAATGAAATCATTCTTGGGAAAATTTTACGATTAATTATTTTTTTATAACACAAGATTTATTCTTGTGAATTATTTCTCTTTTTAAATTAATTATTTTTCAAACAACCACTCATTTTAATAAGTTTTATATATTTTTTAATTAAAAACCATTATTATAAGAAGTGATAATATGACAAATAAACTTATAGCATATTTTTCTGCAAGTGGAGTAACTAAATCCGTTGCAGAAAAAATCAAAGAAATTACTGAAGCCGATATTTTTGAAATTGAACCAAAAGAAAAATATACCTCTGCAGATTTAAACTGGAATGATAAAAACAGCAGATCCTCAATTGAAATGAATGACAAATCATCCAGGCCTGAAACCAAAAATAAGATTGATGTAAGTGGTTATGATACCATTATTATAGGTTTCCCTGTTTGGTGGTATACTGCTCCTACAATAATAAATACTTTCATTGAAGAAAACGAAGTAAAAAATAAAAATATTTACGTATTTGTAACCAGTGGAGGTACAGGAGTGGCTGGTTCATTTGATAATCTTAAAAATGAATATCCTGAAAATAACTGGGTAAACGGAATCAGACTAAGGGGAAATGAATCCGCAGATACAATCAAGGAATGGTTAAGTGAGTAAATCATGTTGTGGGTGTTCATATGAAAAAAGTCAGAATCACAGTAGTTCGAAAGGCACGATATGATGATTTAATTGAAAAATATGAAAATCCTATAGAACATCCATGTGATATTGAGGAAGGAAGCGTTTATGTAGCAAACGGTTGGCAAAGGCCCGATAATTTCTGTGAAAGTGCATGGGAAACAATATCTCCATTTGTCATGACATTGGCCTATGGTGGTGAAGATATCTATGAAGGCTGGATGAAAAACAAGAAATCCGCCATGATATCATGTAATGATGGATTCAGACCGGTTAGTTTTTATATTGAAACTCTTGATGAAGAAGCAGAATAAGTTGATACAGATACAACTGTCTTTTTTATATTAATATACTCTTAAGATAAGAGATAGGTATGATATTATGAATCAAACAAATAAATTAGTTAATAAAATAAAGGATTTGGAAATTGAACGTTCAGAAGAGTCAGGAAAAGACGATTCAAAAATATCCAAATCTCATTTGACGGAAGATAATCTGGATGAATACCTTGAAAAAGTAGAAACCGACGAACATTCAAAGGAACTTTTAGAAAAATATTTGGAAAAAAAATCCAAACAATAAAAATCATTTACAATAGTTATTGATGGGGAATTACAATGAAATATGACTTTGATACAATAATTGACAGAAAAAATACAAATTCCCAAAAATGGGATTATTATGATACACAACTGCCGATGTGGTTAGGTGACATGGACTTTAAGACTGCACCAGAAATTATTCAAAAATTGGATAAGAGAGTTCAACACGGCATATTCGGTTATGCAACAATTCCGGATGAATATTTCCAATCATATGTCGATTGGTGGGATAGAAGACATGACTTTAAAATGAAAAAAGAGGAATTACTCTTTTCAACAGGTGTAATGCCTTCCATTGCCAGTATCATAAGGGAATTTACAAAAGAAAACGATTTCATACTATTACAAACACCAGTATATAATTATTTTATCAAAGTTATCCTTAACAATAACAGAAAAATCATTGAAAACCAATTAAATTATGATGGTGAAACATATTCAATAGATTTTGATGACCTTGAAGAAAAGTTATCCAAAGATTCCACAAAAATGATGATTCTTTGTAATCCACACAATCCAATTGGAAAAATATGGACCAAAGATGAACTTGAAAAAATTGCAACTTTATGTAAAACTCATGATGTTCTTCTGGTTTCTGATGAAATACATTGTGATCTGGTAAATCCGGGTAATGAATATACACCAGTAAGCACTACAGTAAATGATTCAGACCATATTATTACCTGTTTAGCTCCAACAAAAGCATTTAACATTGCAGGGATACAAAGTTCAGTACTTCATATTCCTAACGACGAGTATTATGAAAAAATAAAATTCAGGTTGGACTTAGAGTATTCATCCAATATAAACGTGTTTTCCATTGTTGCAACAATCACTGCGTTCAACGATAGTGAAGAATGGTTAAATCAATTAAATGAATACATATACCAGAATAAACTAATTGTGGATGATTTTCTAAAAAATGAACTTCCAACAATTAAGCTGGTTCCTTCAGATGCAACATACTTCTTATGGATGGATTGTAGTCAGATTAACATGCCATCCGATGAATTAAATGAATACATAAATGAAACATCAGGATTGATTATGGTAGCAGGAAAACATTTTGGGGATAACGGTGACACTTTCCTAAGGATTAACATTGCCTGTCCAAGGGAAATGCTTCTTGATGGATTGAACAGATTTAAAAAAGCAATAGACACTCTAAAAAAATAATTTCTGAAAAGCTTTCAGAAAAAAATCAAGTAAATTACCATCAAGACTAATACTTAATAAACTATAATGTAAACACCCTTTAACTATCCTTATTTTTTTTGATACTTCTTTTTTGGAGAGTAAAAATATGAAATATGATTTTGATACTATTATAGATAGAAAAAATACAGCATCAGCAAAATGGGATTATTTTGACACACAATTACCTATGTGGGTAGCTGATATGGATTTTAAGGTTGCACCAGAGATTATTGAAGCACTTACACTGAGGGTTCAGCATGGAGTTTTCGGTTATGCCCTAATCCCTGATGAATTTTTTAACGCATATATTAAATGGTGGGATAAAAAACATAATTTTAAGATGAAAAAGGAAAATCTTCTCTTTTCTGTTGGGGTTATGCCTTCAATATCCAGTATTATAAGGGCACTTACCAAAGAAAACGATTGCATACTCATACAAACACCTGTTTATCACATATTTTTCAAGGTAGTTTTGGACAACAACAGAAAGGTCATAGAAAACAAACTACTTTATGATGGAAAAGGATATTCAATAGATTTCGAAGATTTGGAAGAGAAACTGGCTGATGTAAATACCACCATGATGTTACTTTGTAATCCTCATAATCCCATAGGTAAAATATGGGGTAAGGATGAATTGGAAAGGATTGCATTCTTATGCAAAAAACACGATGTTATTCTGATATCTGATGAAATACATTGTGACCTGGTAGATCCCGGAAAAAATTACATATCACTGGAAAGCATAGGGGATAGTTATGATAATGTCATCACAACTCTGGCACCCACTAAGACATTTAACATAGCAGGAATACAAAGTTCTGTGGTGCACGTAAAAAATGGACAACTACGTGATAAAATACAGAAAAGGTTGGAATTAGATGATTCATCACATATAAATGTTTTTTCCATAGTTGCAACAATAACAGCCTTCAATGAATGTGAAGAATGGTTAAATCAATTAAATGAATACATCTATCAAAACAAGTTGCTGGTTAATGATTTTCTGAAAAAAGAACTGCCAATGGTGGAATTAGTTCCATCCAATGCCACATATCTTCTATGGTTGGATTGCAGTAAAATAAAACTAAAATCAGAGGAATTAGCAGAACACATCAATAAAAGTACAGGTCTTCTTTTATCACCAGGTAAGCAGTTTGGCCAAAACGGTGATGATTTCCAGAGACTCAACATTGCTTGTCCAAAAGAAATGCTTCTCGATGGATTGAACAGATTAAAAGAAGCAATAATGAGTATTGAATAATACACATTTTTTTTTGAATATGTTTAAGCATTTTCATTTATCTTTTTTTATCGTTGAATCCTGATTCAATTAAATATTTTAATAGTAACTTATAAAATAATAAACAAATAAGTCATACATGGGGAAATCAAAATGTATACTGAAGAATCAATATTAATAGGATGTAATGATGACACATGTGTCATGTTACCTCCCAAATTAGCAAATAGGCATGGAATAATCGCAGGAGCAACAGGAACAGGAAAAACTTATACACTAAAGGCATTAGCTGAATCATTCAGTGATATGGGAGTTCCAGTATTTGTTGCAGATATGAAAGGGGATTTAGCTGGTTTGGCAAAAGCAGGAGAATCCAATGAAAATGTCACAAAACGTGTAGAAAAATATGCTTTACAATCCAAAGGATTTAGTTTCAAGGGATATCCTGTTGAATTCTGGGATTTGTTTGGTGAAAAAGGTTTACCAATAAGAGTGACAATTTCACAGATGGGTCCAATATTATTATCAAAAATATTAAAACTCAGTGAAGCACAGGCAGGAGTACTGAACATAGTATTCAAGGTAGCAGACTCTGAATCCATGTTACTAATAGATATTAAGGATTTAAAATCCATGATAAATTACGTTACAGAAAACAGGGCAAAATATGAACCATTGTATGGTGCAATAGCTACAAAGTCAGCCAACACAATTTTACGTTCATTGTTAACCCTTGAAGAACAGGGTGGAAACAAATTCTTCGGCGAACCTGCATTGGAATTGAACGATTTTATGCAGTGTGATGACAATGGTAAAGGTATAATAAATGTATTTGATTCAGTTAAACTATCTTTGGCACCGGATTTATATTCAACATTCCTCTTATGGATGTTAACTGAAATGTTTGAATCAATGCCAGAAGTAGGAGACCTTGAAAAACCAAAATTTGTATTCTTCTTTGATGAAGCACACCTGTTGTTTGATGATATGAATCCAACATTCCAGAGAAAAATAGAACAGATAGTTCGATTAATACGTTCCAAAGGAATCGGATTGTATTTCATTACACAAAGTCCAACAGACATACCTGATGAAATATTGTCTCAACTTGGAAACAGGATTCAGCATGCACTACGTGCCTACACACCTAAAGATCAAAAGGCAGTTAAAGTTGCAGCAGAAACATTCCGGGCAAATCCAAAATTTGATACTGCTGATGAAATATCCAATCTGGGAATCGGTCAGGCATTGGTATCTGTATTGGATAATGAAGGAGTTCCTACAGTAGTAGAAAAAGTAGATATTATCCCACCACAATGTTACAGTGGAGCTATCGATGATGCATACCGGGAAGAAATAGTTAATATTTCACTGTTGAAAGACAAGTATATGGAAGCATTTGACAGGGAATCCGCATATGAAATCCTGCTTCAAAAAATCCAGGAGGCACCAGTACAACAAATGGAACAAAACATGCCTTATGATAATCAACAGCAGAACATACCACAGGATTATCAACCACAGGA
>DUHK01000066.1 GCA_013330915.1 Methanosphaera sp.
GGTCAAAACAATGTTACAGTAAGTTTCATGGGCAATGGTTCATACAATCCATATGAAACTTCCGCAACATTCCATGTCGACAAGGCAAATGTAACATTCCTGTTCTACAAAATCAAGGATGCAGAATACTATTCTCAGGTAAAAATCAGTGGAAAACTCTTATGCAATGGGGAACCAGTAATCAGAGAAAAAATAACCATAACAATCAACGATGACTCAACAGAATACACAACATCAACCACAGGATACTTCATAATCTATGTTGACGCAACCACAACAGGAGTCAACAACCTAACATACAGCTTCGACGGATCATCCAAATACTATGCAACGGCAAACAACACAACATTCATGGTTAAAAAGAGTGCAAACTTCCTATTCTATAAAATTAAGGATACTGACTTTGGAAATGTTGTTAAAATCAGTGGAAAACTCTTATATGATGGAAATCCTGTAAAAAAACAGAACGTAACAGTAACTATCAATGATGAAACATTCACATTCAAGACATCAACCACAGGTTACTTCACAATGAACTACACAACCAAAACGGCAGGAATCAACAACATAACATTCACATTTAGCGGTGGGGATGAGTACTTCGCAACATCAAACACAACAACGTTCAATGTCAAAAATGACACAACATTCCTATATTATAACATTAGGGATGCCATAATGGAAAGTCCTGTTAAAATCAGTGCAAAACTGTTATCAGGAGACGTACCTGCAAAAAGACAAAATGTAACAGTGAAAGTCAATGATGAAACATTCAATCTAACGACTTCAACTACAGGTTACATAGTAATGCAATACGTACCAAACTCCATTGGAACATATAACCTTACATTCATATTCGAAGGATCAGATGCATATTATCCAATGACAAATTCCACAACATTTGTCGTAAGGGAAGCATAGGACTATTGTAAAATCAGTCTTCAAATATGTTTACAATACATATTTAACATAATCTCCTTTTTATTATTTTTTTAACATTAGCTTTTTTTTCATAATATCTCAGTTATTAATGAATTATGCAACAATTAAATAGTTTTCAATTACATAACACATATTAACAGACTAATTATACTGATTATTATGAGTATTGAAATAATTGAAATTAAGGATTTTCCAATCATCAAACAAAACGATAATCTTTGTGAAATAATCTATGAATCTTTAATGAATAATGATATCACACTTGTTGACGGTGATGTTCTGGTTCTGGCTGAAACTGTTGTAAGCAAGGCCGAAGGAAACTACGTTAAAGTTGACGATATTGTGCCGGGTAAAGAGGCCTTGGAAATGGCACAAAAAAGTGGCAAGGATGCCAAGCAGTGTCAAATCATACTTGACAATTCTAAGGAAATTCTAAGGTGTCAGGAAGGACTTATCATCACAGAAAGTCCTCATGGATTTGTATGTGCCAACAGTGGTATTGACAACAGTAACTGTGAAGAGGGATATGTAACGCCACTTCCAGTCAATCCGGATGAAAGTGCCAGAAAGATTAAAAGATACCTTGATGAAAAGTTCTCCATAGAATCCGTAATCATCATTTCGGATACACAGGGAAGAGCATGGCGTGTAGGAGCAATAGGTGTGGCCGTAGGGATAAGTGGAATGCATCCCGTAACGGATTTCAGGGGAACACATGATCTTTACGGTCAGGAACTCATGAGTACAATGGAAGCAACAGCCGATGAACTTGCAAGTGCTGCAAGCTTAATCATGGGACAATCAGATAATGGAATTTGTCTTGTTCTTATCAGAGGATATGATTCTTCAATCACATCTTGTGGTGTTGATGAGGCAAACATTGGCGAAATCATACGTGAAAAAGATCATGATGCTTTCAGGTAGGTGAATATATGATAACTGTTCTTTCCGGAGGAACGGGAACTCCCAAGTTACTTCAGGGAATAAAAGAAGTGGTTGACGAGAAAGAGTTGAACATAGTTGTGAACACCCTTGAAAATAATTATTTTTCAGGGGTTTATGTGGCTGCCGACATTGACACGGTATTGTATACAATGTCTGACCGGATTAATGAGAAAACATGGTATGGTCTGAAAGACGATACGTTCCATACACATGAACAACTCAAAAAATATGGTTTTAATGAAACCCTGAGAATTGGTGACAAAGATCGTGCATTAAAGATACAGAAAACACAACTACTGCAGGAATATTCACTCACAGATTCTGTTAAAATACAAAGACAGGCACTGGGTATTGATGCAAACATTTACCCCATGAGTGATGTTCAACCAAGTGTCACCATTAAAACAGACAGGGGCAACATGACATTTCATGATTTTCTAATCAAGAACGCATCACAACCAGAGGTGCTGGATGTTATTTATGATGAAGTGCCGCCAACAGAGGATGTTCTCGAAGCACTGGAAAACTCAGATCAAATTATCATTGGACCTTCAAACCCCATCACTTCAATAAATCCGATACTATCCATGCCTGGAATTCAAAAAATACTTAAAAAAAATTATGTAACAGCAGTATCACCGATAATAGGAGAAAATACGGTTAGTGGTCCTGCAAACAAGTTCATGAAGGCAAAAGGATATGAAGTCAGCCCAGTGGGTGTTGCTAAAATTTATGAAGAATTTCTAGACCATTATATAATAAATACTACAGATGACAAATATAAACATATAATACAAGAATTCATACCAAAAGTATCTCTAGAAAATATCATATTCAACAATTTAACAGATAAGATAAATCTGGCAAAAAGGATACTAAAATGAATAAGGGATAAATATTTTTTTAAGTGATTAAATGATACAGATTACATTAATACAAATTGATAATTATGGGCCATGGACAGTAACACCGGGTCCAAGAGCAGAACCTGATTTACAAACACTGCAATCAAGATTATATGGTGATTTGGAAAGGGAATTTGGAGCACGTGGTGGAATAGTATTCTACAACAGATTCGACAACCTTATAGCCATAAGTAATGGAATAGACAAAGAAGAACATCTCAAGATTCAGGACTCAATACGCAACAGATACCCAATCACCATAAGTATGGGAGTGGCCGCAAGGGAAAACCCCCTTGAAGCCCAAAAAGTTGCAACCCAAATGGTACAAAAGGGTGGTGGAGCACAATCCAAGGACAGATGTGAAGTGTTGAACATCGATTCACTGGCCAGTGACGAGGATTCAAAGGTACAAATAGCACATATAGACATTGATGACATAACAAACACACTGACTGATATTGAAACAGCTTATGATACATCAATAGTTGTTTACGATGTTCTCCTTGAACTTATGAAGGAACTTAAACAACACAACGGATTATGTTTCTTCATTGGCGGAGACAATTACATGGCACCATCAAACGGCATAACCAAAAGTCAGTTAAGACAAGCTCTTAAAAATGTTGATGCAAAAACAGGAGTAACATTAAAAGCAGGGGTAGGAATTGCAAAAACGGCTGGAAAAGCTGCAGACCTTGCAGATTTAGGTCTTGAAGACATACGGGCAGATTTAACGGATGACTCAGTACTTGTATTTAATGATAAATAATCATTTAACTCTCTTTTTTCTTTTAAAATCATATTTTTCTATTTATAACAATTTCTTAACCTATTATTAAAATATAACCTAAATTAACATTTAAATTTCAAATAATTATTAATTATTGGAAGTATAAAACTATTTTTTTTCTCTTAATAAACACATTAACTTTATTTATTTCTAAATAAAAAATGAGGGGTGCTGAATTTAATAAAAATAAACTCCCTAAAAAATTAAATAAAAAAAGAATGGTTGGAAGATACAAATCTATGATAAAACCTTGAATGTTGTAAAGTTTTGTGTTGGATGATACGAATCAGATCCTTCAAAGACAAATGTCAGGTTGTAGATTCCTGCAGCACTTGCCACGTAATTCATGACAAAATAACCAGTGGTAGATGTTGTAAGAGAGTATATATTATCATTAACTATTATTTTAACATTCTCTTTCATTGCAGGAACATCTCCGGATAACAATTTGGCACTTATTTTAACAGAACTGCCAACATGCACGTCTTTTATATGATAAAACAAAAAGTTTGTTTCACTTTTAACATTAAACGTCGTCTCATTGCTTGTTGC
>DUHK01000061.1 GCA_013330915.1 Methanosphaera sp.
TTACTCATCAATCTAATTGATAATCCTTATTTTTGAAAATGATTCTAAAAAACCTTAAAAAACGATACTGATAAAATATTTAAATTAAAATCTAAAAATAAAGAAATAAAAAGAAAAATAATCCAAAACAACCTTATTAAAAAAAATAATTAAACGAGGATAACCAAATTGAAAATAAAAAAACGATTTTATTTAAAAAATAAAAAAATCAAAGAAGTTAAAAAAGAATTAGGAAATTATGAAAACATCATTCCTAAAAAATCCCAAGTAGAACTAGTTAAAATTGAGGATTACCCTGATATTTTATTAATAGATGGAAAACCATTATTGATGCAAATTGATGGAAAAACCATACCAACATTACATTCCATGATTAACACGGAAATAACAGAAAAGTATGCTACAGTGGATATGGGTGCAATAAATTTTGTTATTAAAGGCGCCGACATAATGTCTCCGGGAATTGTTGATGCCGATGACAGTATTCAACCTGGCGAAACCATTGTCATCATTGAAGAAACACATCATAAACCACTAGCCATAGGTACAAGTTTAATTAGTGGAAAGGAAATGGTTGAAAATAACAAAGGTAAAGCAATTGAGAATCTACACTATGTGGGCGACAATATATGGGAGCTTAACATATAGGTGAATTGAGGATGAATAACATTAAATTAAAATACGAATCGGGAAAAGTAATGTCTGAGAAAGTACACCAGATAGGCATTATAGCTCTTGGATCACATAGAGAAAACCATGGGACTGCACTGCCCATAGATACAGATTCTAAAATTGCCGCCAACGTGGCTTTAAATGTTGCCACCAAAACAGGTGCTACATTTCTGGGAATTTTTTATGGAGCAACCGAATATGACTACGTTAAACATGGAATTCATCTAAAAAAAGAGGACTTGATAAACAATCAGATTATTCCCCAATTACTGAATGCAAAAAAATTACTAAATATATCCAAAGTGATTATTGTAAATGGACACGGGGGAAATAATTTAATAATTAACGAAATCAAAGACATTTCAAATAAAACAGGACTGAAAATTGTTTTCAATAATTCCATAATTGAAAAAGAGGGTCCTCATGCCTGTACTGGAGAACTGTCTATGGGAAAGGTTTTAGGTTTTGTTGATGAGGAAAAAATTATAGAACATGGAAATTTTGACAAAAATCCCGAAGTTGGAATGGTGGGATTAAAATTAGCACGAGAAAATGAACCTATCATTGATGAAGAAGCCAGGTTCATCGAAAAAAACGGCTTTAAAATTGATGAAGACATTGGAAGAAAATTATTGGATGATGCCGAAAAAAATATAATAGAAAGTGTGAAGTCATTACTTGACTAACTATTTTCCCAGTTCTATCTTTTTTATTAATCTTTTACATTCATTACTAGTTTTTTTATTGTTAAATGCAAGGCTTATTCGGGATATGGCTTCCAACATACGTATTACACTATCCAACCACGTGAATATATCCCCAGGATAAATATGTATATCATAGTTTGTCATGAAATACTTGCTAATACTATTAGGATTCCATCCATTTAATCTTTGTTTTATTATTTTATCGGAAACATTTTTTTCCAGACATCTGCAAAATGGACTTTCCTTACATTCACATGTCATGAAATCTATTTGGAAAGAGATAAGCTTTTCTGCAAACTGATCATCCAGTTTTGCCAACACGTCCCCTGAAGTAATGATATCCCTGTTTGAATCTGCAAATAATCTTGAACTGACATTGGTTTTCAATGCCTTGGAAAGCCTGCTTGATAACCGGTTACTGATATATGCACTATCAAATGGTTCCAGATGTTCAACTGTCAATAAAGGATTTTGTTTGAGATGTTTACGTATATATTCCGCATTAGGAACAGTTAAAAATGAAATTGAAGTTGCACGACCATATTTTGTAGGTAGTATGATGTTTGAGTCATCCCTATGATTTACCACAAGTTTGTTGAGAAGTAATGTGTTGATTACATCTTCAAAATTTATGGGTGTTTCTATTTTATCATATTTTAACTCAAGATCTTTTATGGAAACGTTGCGGATTGCTGATATGTCTGCCAATACCTGTTCTATAGTATCATCTTCACTATATTCTACGTTAACATTGTCCACATCACTATCCAACAATTCAATGGCTTTTTGTTCTTCCGATTCATTTTCAAATTCTTTTCCCAATTCAGGCAATAAATATATCTTACCTATATCATGGTATGTTGGTCTACCTGCACGTCCAAGCATTTGTGAAAAATCATTGTTTGTCAACCACTTGTTACCCATTCGTAATGTTTCAAATAATACCTGTGATGCTGGAAAATCAACACCAGCTGCTAATGCAGCAGTAGTAACTACTGTAGATATTTTTTGTTGTGCAAATTCCTTTTCGATTTTAACTTTCTTGGAATATGATAATCCTGCATGATATGCTGCAGTGGAAATACCTTTTTTCTCCACTTGTTGTGCTATGGAATGGGTTTTTCTACGTGAATTTGTAAATATTATTGTTTGTCCCTTAAATCCTTTGGTGGATTTTGATTCAAATTCTTTTTTAGCAAGCTGACCCAGAAGATCTTTCTTTTCAAACTCGTTTTTGGTGAAAATCAAATGACGTTCCAAAGGAACGGGTCTTTGTTTATATTCAACAAGTTTCATATTAAATTCATCTGCTATTTGTTTAGAATTTTTTACTGTAGCGGATAAACCAATCAACTGGGATTTTGGGAATATTGTCAACAATCTCTTTAACAAACCATTTAATCTTGGCCCTCTTTCTTCTTCATCCAACATGTGAATTTCATCTATAACAATGGTTCCCACACCTTTTAATTGATGATAATTTCCTGAACGAAGTAAAAAGTCCAATCCTTCATAGGTAGCAACTATTATATCTGCATTTTTAACGGATTTGTTAGCTATTGTAAGTTCACCTTTAGCTTTAACACGATTTGAACCTACCTTTATTGCTACATTCAATCCCAATTCCTTATACTGTTTCTTAAAGTCCCTGTATTTTTGATTTGCTAAAGCTACAAGAGGAGTCAAATAGATGAATTTCTGATGATTCATTGCTTTAGGTATACCTGCCAATTCACCAACCAAAGTTTTTCCCGATGCTGTAGCAGACACAACCAACAAATTTTTATTATCCAGTAAGCCGGCATTTAATGATAAAATCTGTATAGGCAACAAGTGTTTGACTTTGGCAGATAAAATCTTCTTCAATCGTTTAGGTATTTTAAGTTGATTGACTGTTATCTTAGGATATTTGATTTTTTTAACGTTGATTTTGTCATAAACTGTTAAATCATCATGTTTTATAGGATTAAATTTTGGATCAAAGACTTGTAAAACTTTTTCAAGATTATTGGTTTTATCCAATAACTTTTTAAAACTGGTAAATGATTTTTCATCATATCCCCTTAATTGCATTACACGTTTAATTTCCTTGAGTGCACATTTTTTACAAATGTACTCATCATATAACTTGTATGAAGATGATTTTTTTAGTATAGTTATATTTCCTCCAAATGTACAGTGTCTGCAAATTTGAGTATACTGATAGGATATGTTCAATGAATTCAACATGGATTCAATATTCTCATCTTTCGTAGCTAATAAGACGCGCTGTTTTCTTAAAATTTTAATTACTTCTTTTGGAGATTTTAATATTTCAACATTGTCCTGTTGAATTATAAAACGATATGGTCTGATTTTTCCATTATTGTCCTGTAGTTTAAAATAGCTAAAAAATAAAGGTTTTCTTTCACTATTTAATGCTCCCTTGGCGGGTCCTATAGGATATAACTCCACATTTTTTTTATTGCGTCTTAAAATTATCATGTTATCAAAAATTTATTATGCTATTTGTCGTATTTATATATCAAATATATTTGTAATACCTTTTTTTAGTATTTTGCTAAAGATTACCCTGTTAATAAAATTGTTATTTCCATAATGAAAAAATATTATTGTATCAATTATTTTTACAAACATACAAGGAATGTTGAAAAACAAATTAGAAAAAGATAATTAAAGAATAAATCAAATATTATAAACAATATGATTTAGTAAATAAATAATTAAGATTTTTTTTATTATAATATAGGATGTGAAATCATGTACAATATGGGTGCATCAACAAAACCAGGCTATGACATAGCTAACAAAAGTAGAGAAATCATCAAGTCATTAATTGATGAAGAAACAAAAGATTTAAGTTATGAAGAAAGAGATATTGTAGAACGTGTTGTTCATTCAACGGCTGATCCGGAATATGCAAAGTTAGTTAAAATATCACCAACATTTGTCGAAACTGCATTAAAGTGTTTTGATAACAAGGAAGATATTCTCACTGATATTAACATGGTAAAATCAGGGATTACACGTTATGATGGAAAGGTAATGTGTTATATCAGAGATGAA
>DUHK01000146.1 GCA_013330915.1 Methanosphaera sp.
GATAAAGCATATGAACAATTACCAGACAGAGTATTTGAATCAATAAGGTTTAAAGTTCCTAAAGGATACTCAGTTATTCAAGGAAACCGTACAATCATTAAGAACTTTGGTGATGTGGCCAGTACATTAAACAGAGACCCTCAACATGTTCTAAAATACTTATTAAGAGAATTAGGTACTTCAGGAAACGTTGAAGGAAACAGAGCCATACTTCAAGGTAAATTCACCCACTACGTAATCAATGATCGTGTAAAAGAATACGTGGACAACTTTGTAATTTGTCATGAATGTAATAGACCAGATACAGTCATCATACGTGAAGACCGTATTGATATGTTAAAATGCAGTGCTTGTGGAGCAAGAGCACCTTTGAAATCATTATAATAGTACTTTTCTATTATATTTTTTTAAGCTCCAAACAAAAACTCTTTTTTACAACAATTACCACGGCAATATTAATTCTTTAAAAATATGAGAGGATTTTATGTTTTGTTTATTATGCAATAGCGAAGAAAAATTATACGATGGTTTATGTAAAAGCTGTTATCTTAAAGAATTTGAACTGATTGATGTTCCAGAATATGCCACTTTTACAGTTTGTTCCCATTGCGGTGCCACACTAAAACATGACAAATGGATTGAATCAGCATACTATGATGATGAAATCATAAATGATGCAATTCAAAAAGATATTAAAATCAATGAAAATCTTAAAAGCGTGGAAATTACAACGGAAATACTTAACAACAGAGGAACAATGTATGATTGTATGATTCATGCTTATGGACAGGTATTGGATGACGATTATATCGATAAGGATTACCCAATCGAGGTCAAGGTTATTAAAGGAGTTTGTCCGGATTGCAGCAAATTCCATTCAGGTTACTATGAGGCAGTAATACAATTGCGTGCAGACAATAGAAAACTGGAGGAAGAAGAAATACGTAAGGCGGATGAATTCATTTCCAGCGAAATTCAACGATTATGCAAAACAAACAAATTGGCATATGTGACCGAAAGAATCGTGCTCAAGGAAGGTATTGATTATCAGGTTGGTTCCCATAATGCAGCACACAAGATTGCTGAAAACATGCAGAAGCAATTTGGAGGAATAATAACAGAATCCCGAAAGATTGTCGGACGTGACAAGTCAAAAAGCAGGGACCTCTACAGGTCATGGATTTCTGTGAGACTGCCATCATTCCATAAGGATGATTTTATAGAATATAAAGACAAGATACTCAGAATCGAAAAGATAGGAAGTCACAAATTCGTCGGCCTAAACCTTTCAAACTATGAAAGCGAATCAATAAGCTGGAAGGAATACGATAAAATTAAAAAGGTCGCAAATACCGACGATGTTAAACTATCAACAGTGACAAATATTACCCCTACCGAAATTCAGGTATTGGATCCTGACAGTTACATGCCTGTTGATTTGAAAAAAAATGAGAATATGAATAACATCAATATTGGTCAGGAGATTAATGTTATTAAGTTAAAAAATGAAATATACATAATAATATAAGTGTTAATTAATATACTGGAGGAAAATAAATGGATATAGATACTGCAATAGAAAACATTTCCAAGGATACTGCAGAAATAATTGAATTGGATGAATTGAAAGAAATAATTAAAAGGGATGAAAAGGTTGCATATGTTGGTTTTGAACCATCAGGTAAAATCCACCTTGGTCATGCACTAACAATTAAAAGAATGAAGGCTCTGCAGGAAGCAGGTTTTAAGATTAAAATCTTTATAGCAAACCTACACGCATTTTTAAATGGTAAAGGAACTCTGGAAGAACTGAATGAAATTTCAGAATACAACATTAAATGTTTCAGAGCTCTTGGACTTAGTGAAGACACTGAATTCATCATGGGTTCCGACCGCATATCACCGGAATACATGCTTAGGGTTTTCCAGGCAGCCACACAGATTACAATCCAGAGGGCACAAAGAAGTATGGCTCAGGTATCCAGAGATGAAACTCATAACGTTGCAGAGGCATTATATCCTGTAATGCAGGCTTTAGACATAGATGATTTAAATGCAAATGTTGCCGTTGGTGGAATGGAACAAAGAAAAATTCATATGCTTGCTCGAGAAGTTCTTCCAAAATTAGGTTTGGAAGCTCCTGTGTGCATACACATACCATTGATTCATGGAACAGACGGTTCTGACAAAATGAGCAGTAGTAAAGGTAATTTCATTGCAATAGACGATTCACCTAAGGAAATTAAAAACAAAATCAACAAAAGTTTCTGTCCTATAGGAGTTATTGAAGACAATCCTGTAATAGAAATGGCACATTATTACATCTTTGATGAACATGAAAAAATGCTTGTTGAAAGACCTGAAAAATTCGGAGGAAATCTTGAATTAACAGAAGAAGAATTACATGATGTTTATGCCAAAGAAGAATTACATCCTATGGACTTGAAAAATACTGTCAGCAAATACCTGATTGAAAAATTTGCTCCTGCCAGAGAATATATGGAATCACACTAAAAAAAACAACAGAGGGATATGAATGGTTAAACATACAATGAGAGTTATTTCAGGATTACAACCAAAACAAGCAGATGAGATGATTAACGAATATCATTTAAACATGCTTCAAAGCAACACAGGCATAATACTGTTTGAAGGAGAACTGGAAGATTTAAGAAGGGCAGCCAAACATGTGGTTGATGTAACATTACCTCCAGGACCTACAGTTACAGAAATCAAGGAAGCCGTTGACAAATTTGATGTTCAATTAAAACAGTCCGATTCAGGTCCCCAGTTACATGGAACCTATGAAGAAATAAATAATGCAATCAACCATATTGTAGATTTAATGAAAGAAAGATTAGACATGTAATTCTTTCATAATCCCAATTCCTCTTCAACTATTTTTCTAATTTTTTCCTGAACTTCTTCAAGTGAATATTTTGCATCAACAACTATGATATTTTCTTCTCTGTCAAGAAGGTCCAGGTAGTTTTTGCGGGTTTTTTCCAAAAACTGTATTGTTTCAAATACTTCTTCCTTATCACAACGGGTTATGGCTTCTTTTTCATCCAGATCCAGCAGTATTGTTAAGTCAGGGCGTGGAGTATGACTGTTTACCTCATAAATCCAGTTTTTATCGACTGATGAATTGTTCTGATAGCATATGCTAGAATAAAATGATCTGTCACTTATTAAAATTATGTCCTTTGTTCCCTTAGCATCCAGAATTTCTTTTTTTAATGTTAATCTGTCTGCTGCAAAAAGTAGTGTCAGTCTTTGCTGATTTATGTCGTTTGTTGATTCTGGATTTAAAAGTTCATTTCGTATTACCTTTCCAATATCGGAAGTAGTTGGTTCAACTATTTTTCTGGTTTTGTAACCTTTTGAAATGAGCCATTCGTTCAACAGTTGTGTTTGGGTTGTTTTACCTGCACCATCAATTCCTTCTAAAACTATGTACATCTTTTCACCAACATTATAAATTAATTTATATTATGTTAATCATATTTAATTATGATTTGTTTATAGATGAAGGGAGAGTACAATTTATGTATGATGGATGTAAACTTCTTGCACCCGTTGGTTCCATGGATGTTCTGGAGGCAGCGGTTTTCAGCGGAGCCGATTTTGTATACCTGTCCGGAACCAGATATGGTGCAAGGGATTATGCTGATAACTTTGATTATGATGAAATCAAAAGGGCGATACAGTTTTGTCACAAGTATAATGTAAAGGTTTTCGTGACTGTTAACGTTTCCATATTGGAAAATGAATTTTTGGAAGTGGTGGATTACGTTTATTACCTGTATAACCAGGGTGCTGATGGTGTCATAGTACAGGATATTGGTCTTGCAAGCGTTTTAAATGCTTTGATTCCACAGTTAAAGATTCATGCATCAACCCAGATGACAATATATGATTATTCATTTATCAAATGGTTATGTGAAAATAATTTTACAAGTGCCAACATTTCCAGGGAAGTTCCTCTTTCCAGAATCAGATCAATATCATCCAAACTAAGGAAGTACGATCATGACATAAATCTGGAGGTATTTGTTCATGGAGCATTATGTTACTGTTATTCGGGTCAGTGTCTGATGTCTTCATTTTTGGGGGGCCGTAGTGGCAACAGGGGTTTATGTGCACAGCCCTGCAGAATGAGGTATGCTTTCAGTGATTATTACAGAACCCCTTTGGCTGATGAGAACTATCTGATAAGCACCAAGGATTTGTGCACTTACAATCATGTTCAGGACATAATAGATGCAGGTGCCAATTGTCTGAAGATTGAAGGAAGAATGAAATCTTCACCGTATGTTTCAAGCACCACTTATGCATATAAAAATGCTATTGACGGAAATTGGAATGATGATAATTTTTTACTTCTGAATCTTGCATTTAACAGAGGATTTACAGAGGGATATATTTTAAATAAATCTCCGGATGAGGTGATTAGTAGAAACCGTGCAGGAAATCAGGGTTATCCAATAGGCAGAGTCATCAAATGCGAGGGAAATGAGGTAACAATAAAGTTCATCAACAAAAGTTTTCCAACCAAGATAGTGAATGGTGACGGATTGAAATTTGAATGTGATGGTGAAAGTTGTGGAATGTATGTAAGCAAGATTCTTTCACAAAACAAAAACAAAATAAGGATAAAGACAAAAAAAGGAATTTCCATCAAAAATAACTCAATGGTCTATATCACATTTTCAAAATATCTTGAGGATAAAACAAAAAGCATAATAAATGAAAAGAATGTTCATAAAACAGACATAAATCTGACAATCTCATTAAATAATCAATCACAAATGGAACTAAAAGCAAGTTGTGACCTGCTTGAAAAAACTGTTGAATACGTCAGCGAGGAAAAATTTGAAAAAGCAAAAAACAAGCCAACAAGCAAAGAGTCAATAAACAATCAACTTCGAAAAACAGGAAACACCAACTACAACATTAAAAACATCACATACATCAACTTCAATGAAAATCTATTCATGCCATTATCAGTGATAAACAACATAAGAAGAAAGATAATAGAAAAAGTCGACAGGATAATTATGCAGACATACCTGCCGACAAGTGAAGAAAAGAAAAAATGCAAGGAAAGAATCAGCCAGTTCAAAAGTGAACACTATACAAAAACTTCAAAACATGCTGATGAAAAGTGGAACGTTTACATAAGCAACCTTAAACAGGCCCATCCACTACAGGATTACCCAGACATAGAAACGGTATACTATGACGGAAGCTTCAACTACAAGTCAGTCAGTGAGTACATAACCAACATTACAAATGACCTGATTAAACTAAGAGAAATTCTGCCGGAAAAACAGATTGTATGGATACTTCCACAGATACTTCTGGATGAAGATCTTCCACACATCGGAGAAATAATAGTTAAACTGAAATCCGAGGGCATCAACATAAAAATCCAGACGGACAACATAGGGGTTGCAAAAAACCTTGATGTTGAAAAATACGGTGACCATCTGAACATATACAACAACTACAGCATAAGCAAACTAAGCAGTGATCCCGGATTTACAAGATTAACCGTGTCAAATGAACTGTCCTATGATGACATTAAACTTCTCAAAAACGAGGACTGTGAATTGGAACAGGTCATCTTTGGATGTGTGCAGCTGATGATTACAAAAGATGATTTCAAAAACCTTATCGATGAGGAATTAACAAACACGTACTATCTTACAGATAAGAGAAACAACAGGTATCTTATTAAAAAGGATTGTTATAATAACAGTCACATATACGATTACAGAATACTGAATCTTGAAGATTATGTTGACAAACTAAGAAGCACTGATGTCAACAACTTTACACTTGACTGCAGATTCTTCAGCAATCAGGACACGAATGAAATTATCAGACATTTCCAAAAAATCAGAGAACATGAACATGCCGAAAAACTAGTGTTAAGTAATAATAACTGTTTCTTCATAGGAAATATTGAAAAAGGAGTGTATAAGAACAGATAATTATACAATCCCCACCATTTTTAACCCTATATAAAAAACTAAAAGTATATGTAAAGCTTTAAGTTTTTTAGAATCAACTTTTTTTGAAAGATTTGCAGCATAACCTGCTACCAGAGTACTTGTAATTGTCAAAAAGACAAACTGAATCAGGTTAACATAACCTACCGAAAATGCCGGCAGGTTAGGTACGTTGAGTCCCAACACAATATAAGCAATCAGACCACCAAGGCTGGTTGCAATTATTGATGCCGAAGAGGTACCTATGGCCTTATGGGTCGGATACTTAAGTACTATGGTTAGAATAGGTATCATTATGATACCCCCTCCGACTCCAAGAAGCCCACATAACAATCCCCCAACAAGCCCCAGGAGGGAATGGGCAATTTTACTCGTGCTTATGTTGTCATCGTTATCAGGATACTTTATTAAAATCATGTTGATAACTGCAAAAAAACACATGCATCCGAAGAGTATCTGCAGAAGGGAAACATCAACATGGGTTGAAATGAAAGCACCCACTATGGCCCCTATAAAACCCAGAATCATAATGTATGAAAGAAAGTCCGTGACAACCATCTTGTTTTCATAATGCTTCTTAGTACTTCTGAACATTGTTACAAAGATTACCGCCAGACTTGTACCAAAGGATACAGGCATGGCAACGGAAGGGTCAACACCATAGGCCAAAAGTAGATAGTATTGAATAGGAGTTAAAATGATTCCTCCACCTACACCAAGAAGACCTGCCATCAGACCTCCGAAACATCCGCCAATCATCAATAATATAACATAAGAAAAAAATTCCATAATAAAATCAAATCCCAAGATAATTAAAACATGAATAAATATTTGAAAACACTGAAATTAATACTTTTTAGTAAAAGTAGAAAAAACTAAAAAAACTAGATAAGATAAATTAATATATAATAGTCCAAATAAGCTGTTGGAGGTGTTAACCATTTATGAAATAGAAGAAATCAGAGGAGTTGGAGATAAACTAATAAAAAAAATAATACGTGAATATGGAAGTTACGAAAAATTTGAGGATTCAATCAGAAACTATGACATAGAAAAACTGATGAACATACAGGGAATAAGTCAGAAGATAGCACTGGACATCATTAGAAAGATACATGACAACTCAGAAAATGAATTCTTAAAAACGGAACAAAGTGAAAAGATATACGATGAAATAATAAACAGAATACTTGACTTCTCCAACACAGATTATGCGAGAACAAGGGTGTTGCTCTTAAAACCAACAACAGACTATAAGAAAATAAAAGAAACCCAAAAAATGGTGTCAGATACTATAGAAAAAACCAGCACACTTGATTATGATATTATACAGGATTTGTATCAAAAAATAAGACCGTTAAACAATGAAATAAAAGCAAAGTTTGACGATGAATATGCAATAGTGTGTGAAGACTATGAAGACTACATTAGTCTGATACAGAAGGGATTTGACAAATATTGTAACGTTTTTGCAATTGAAGACAATGCAAGCCTTGAAGAATTCGAATTCATAATATACCTTTATAACGATTACAACATTGACCCCGGTGAAGCAAATAACATAATAGCCATAAGCAATCAAAGTGAAGACTATGAGATTCAGCCGAACATAACCCTGGAATACTACAAACAAAACAGACCGATACTTGAAAACGTATACCAGCTTAGAGAATATCTTGGTCTGGAAAGCTGTATAGGCGAAGCATTGGAAGCCCTGGATGCAATAAAGGTTGAAACACAAAACCAGATAGCGATAACGGAAATAATTGATGAACTGAAAGAGGAAATTAATGAAACACTTAAAAATGAAATTAAGAAAATAGAATTGGATGGGGATGAAATACTTCAACTGTTAAATAACGAAGATCTTCCTCCAAAGATAAAAAACATATTCGATGAAATACTTAGCAATGCAAGAGAAGAACTTTCAGATAAGACAGGCATACTATTTGATCCGTTCATAATGAAGTACCCTATAGAGATAGATCAAAATGAATTGAAAAGAGTGCAGGATAACATTTCCTCAAACATACATATAAAGAAATATGAACAGGAACTCAATGCATGCAGTTTACTTGAAAGGTATGGTGAAGAGATAAAACGTGAAACAAGGGAAATAATAGAATACGATTACCCACTAACACTTGCCAGATTTTCTAAGTTCTATGATTTGACAATACCACAGATAAAAAACACTTACCATCTGGAAGGAAGTCTGCACCTGACATTAAAACAGGATGAGAAAATCAGTCAAACACCTATGCAGAAAATAAACTACAGCCTGGATGAGGAAAACAACATCATACTCCTGACCGGAGCAAACAGTGGTGGAAAAACAACACTTCTTGAAACAATAGGACAACATTGCATAATGGCACATATGGGACTTGGGGTATGTTCAGAAAATGCGACAATTGCAAAGACGGATGAAGTGCACTATTTTACAAAAAAACATTCCCTGAATGCGGGAGCATTTGAAACATTCATAACCTCATTCATACCTGTCACGATAGGAAAGGAAAAAAAACTGGTATTGATAGATGAACTTGAATCAATTACAGAACTTGAAGCTGCAATAAAAATTATCATAGGATTTATAGAACACATACAAAACGATAAAACATACGCCATAATTGTTACTCATATGGCACCTGAAATACTAAAAAGAACAGACAACATCAAAATAAGAACTGACGGTATCGAAGCAAAGGGACTTGATGAAAACTATAATCTGATAGTAGACAGAACACCGAAAATTAATTATCTTGCAAACAGTACACCAGAACTGATTATAAAGAAAATATATGAAAAATCTGAAGAACCTCTAAAGAGTGTGTATAAAGACATATTAGAGAAGTTCTAGAAACCTTCCCACCCAACTAATTTTTTTTAAAATGAAATGATTAAAAAGAGTATTGCCTGTTTACTAACTCTCCAGATCACAGGTAGATTACCAACATTCCTCACCGAGCAACCCTCGTACCAGGCAATTAACTAAAAAGTTAACAAGAATATTTTTATAGAAACTAATATTTAGAAATTTCGGCCACGGTTAAAATATTTTATAATAAAAAGGTCAGTAAATATTCACATTGAAAAAACATGATATTAATAATAAAGCTAACAGTAGTTGCCTAAGAATCACAGACAGAACAAACTGTTATTCTAAAACATAATATGAAATTAATCTTAAAATGTAGGGTGGAGAGAATCAAATAGGGGGTTACGAAAAAATTAGAAGCATAAATTTACTACAAAAATCAGAAAACTACATAATAAATTCCAAAT
>DUHK01000145.1:0-3868 GCA_013330915.1 Methanosphaera sp.
TCTATATTAATGCCCTGAAAAAATGCTACTATGAATATAAGTACAAAAAGTACAGGTATGAGGTATAGTATTATTTTAGTTATTGAAAAGCGTGATTCCTTGATGTAATTAAGGCTTTCTCTTGTAGGAATTGTTTCAGGTTCTTGGAGGAATTTGAGAATACCCTGCTTGTGGCCTGCTCCGACAACTGCAACAACATTGTAATCTTCCAGACTTTTAAGGTTATATGCCATGTAGGCATCCCTTTCATGGACGAGTGCATTGTATCCTCCGGGAGATGCCTCTTTGAAGTAGTTCATAACTTCCTGAATTGTTTCATCCTGTTTTAGTTTTTCAATTTCGTCTTCAATGCTTTCTTCATCTTCCTCGTCTGTAACATAGGACCGTAACAATTCCCATATGAATGTTAGTTTTTCCTTTAGGGTCATTCCGTTGATTGTTCTTTTTAGGGTGGTTTGTATGTTACGATCTATTAGAGCAACTTCTGCATTAACTTCCTTTGCAATTTTTGCTGCTTCCAGCATTTCGGAACCCGGTTTTACTCCGACGTCCTCACCCATTCTTTTTTGTGTGCTGGACAGGAATGCTGTGACAAGGGTAACTATCATGTTGGATGACTTGAGAAGTGTTTTAAGGTCAAACTTTTCTTCCTGCACTCTCCCGTAACTGTCATCTATCAATCTCTGGTATCTTCCAATGTCCAGTTCTATTGCAACGATTTCCGGTTTTTTCTCGTATATGGTTTGACGGACTGAATCAACACTTTTTTCTGATATGTGTGCCGTTCCCACTATTTCCAATGATGGTTCATGTATCGGTTCTATGATGTCCTCCTGTGTACTTTGAGATGATTGTGTTAAATCTTCTTCGTCGTTGATAGGATTTTGTGCATCCTGTTGAGGAGTATCGTTTACTGGTTGTGTTTGATTGGTGTTGTCCTGCTGTTGTGTATTTGATAAATCGTCATTTGTATTTGGATAAATTCTGAAAATTGGTGGCTTTTGAAAAACGGGTTTATTATTATCTGGATTAATGTCATTCATTTTATCACGATTGGTAAATCTTTTATTGTTTCCGGTTTTATTCTCATTTATTTTTCCGTGTAATATTATACAATATATCTTTAGTTATTTTTCTTAAAGTATTTTTATTATGATACCTGTTTTTTTCAATTGAAAAAGAATTAATATTATCTTGTTGATAATATATAATATTAGGATAATGATATGATGAAAATTATTACAACACCCATGTGTGAAGATGTTCTTAGAATTTCCGGAATTGAGGATTATGAGGTTGTCAGTCCCGACAACATAAAGGATGCGGATATTGCAATTTTACTATCCGAAACAAAATCCGATGTTCCCAAATTGCCAATCAAACTAAACACTTACACTCAGATTTATGAAAGCGTGATTATGCTTCGTGATCGTTTTAATACTACGATTGACGAGGATGAAATCAATAGGATATTGGCATTGATTGAAGAAAATAATGAAAAGAAAGATAATAGAGGAAATACTAAAGTAAAAGTGTATAGTAATTTTCTAAAGGATATTATTTTAGACATGGGTTTTACAATTACAGATGATTATGATTATATTATAATACCTGATTACTGGGATGACATTGAAATTGGTGAGAGAAAGGATTGTGTTATCGTTCCTTCACATAAGAATGTTTCCAGGAACATTGTTGAAAGGGTAAAAAGCAGATATGATTTACTGGAGAGGAAATTATGTATGAAACACTGACATATACTGGTGGTATCCATAAACATTACGAAATCGAGGAGTTAATTGAAGATTTAGGTGGATTCATATTACAGCGTAACGAATCCCAACTGGACATTACTTTAACAATAGCCGTGCCTGCGGAGGATGTTGACAAGATTGAAGTCAAGGCCAAGGATCTGTTGGGTGATGTTGAAGTGTCACCTCTGGCCAGTACCGAAATAGCCGTGGTTTCTCCAACACTTGCAAGACAACATTTGCCTCATGCAGCATGTGATATTGCAGAATATTTAAGAAGATACGGTACTAAAACAAACATGATTGGTTTGGCAAGAGGTGCCGGAAAGGGTATTTCCCAGATAAGCAAAACAGAAAAGGACCTTATTGAGGAACATGACCTTGCAATATTTTCATTGGGTAGTTTTGAAGACTGTATCCGTAAAAAAACACATCTTTTTGAGGATATTGACATTCCTGTTATTGTTGTAGGCAGTCCCGAATTGGAAGCAGAGGAAATTAATGCCAATGCATATGTTTCAGGATTTGGAAGAATTCCTAGACGTCTTAAACGTGGGGAAAACATCAGGGCATTAAGGAAACTGGCAGGTATTGCAGAGGACATTATCGCAAAACAGAAAGAAGAGCAGAACGATGATCCATTGATAACATCCCCAGTCATTACAAAAATAGCCATTGAAAGGGGTGTTGAAGAAATAGAACATGTCAATGCACCTATGGCACTTGTGAGTCAACTGGATGGTGTTCGTGTAAAATTGCCTTTTGATGAGTTCCATGAAAAGATTGCTGAAGTGGATGTTGAAGGTCGTCGCCTTGGAGACATTGCCGAGATTAAGAAATCAAAAATGTATGATCATATCCTGGTTAAAATTCTTCCGGAAACATCACTGTACTAACTCCAGCCAATCCCCTCCACCTTTTTATATAATTATTTTTTTTTATTGCTGCATCATTCTTTTATAATCATGCCATCATGAATAGATTTATCATATTTAATAAAGTAATATAATAATATTAAGAAATTTAATTTATTGTCAAATTATAATAATGTATTAACATATATTTGAAAAATTGATTGTAGGAGAAATTACATGGCACATGAACATGGCGGAAATTTATCTGACGAAGATAAAAAGGCAATTATGGAACAGAACATAAACATCACCCGTAATCTTGCTAACATCAAATACAAAATAGCTGTTATGAGTGGTAAAGGTGGAGTAGGAAAATCAACAGTGGCTGTTAACCTTGCACAGGCTTTCAATGCTATGGGTTATAAGACGGCAATTTATGACGTTGACATTCATGGTCCTAACGTCCCTAAAATGCTAGGTATTGAAGGAGAGTCAATAGGAGTTAAAGGAAACAAACTTGTTCCTGTTGAAACCGATGACGGTATGCTTGTCGCTTCAATGGCATTTTTAATAGAAAGCAACGGTTCACCAATCATTTGGAGAGGACCTCAAAAAACCGGTGCAATCAAACAGTTGATTTCTGACGTTGCATGGGGAAATATTGATGTTATGATTTTCGATAACCCTCCTGGAACAGGAGACGAACCTTTAACAGTTCTTCAAATGATTCCTAACCTGGATGCAGCCGTTATGGTAACCACTCCAAGTTCAGTTTCAGAAGAGGACGTTGTTAAATGTGTTGGTATGACCAGAATGTTAAACATCAAAAACATTGGTCTTGTGGAAAACATGTCATACTTTGAATGTCCACATTGTGATGAAAAGATTAACCTTTTCGGAGACAGTAAGGGTGAAGACTTTGCTAAAGCCATGGATGTTGATTACCTTGGTGATTTACCATTCAGAACACAGGTTTCTGAATCTGCCGACAAATACGAAGTACCTATCGTAAAAGCAGAACCTGAATCCAAAGCTGCCGAAGGATTCATGAAAATCGCAAAGAAAATTGAATCCACTTATTTTAATAAAGATGAATAATTTCATTCATCAATCTTTTTTTATTGATTCGCAGGATTTTTTTCATCAAGCAACTTTATTTTAATTACCAAAGGTTATATAATATAAAATCAATATAATATAATTGTAACAAAAAAAATATCAAAAAAATAAATAAAAAAAGATTAGCTTAAAGAATAATTTAAT
>DUHK01000145.1:3997-16436 GCA_013330915.1 Methanosphaera sp.
AAAGGAACAACAACCGTAGGATTCGTATGTAAAGATGGAGTAGTACTGGCAACAGAAACCCGTGCAACAATGGGAGGTTTAGTTGCAAACAAAGGTGCAGACAAATTATTCCAACTGGATGACAAAATAGGTGCAACAATAGCCGGTACAGTAAGTCACGCACAATCATTAATGGACGTCATAAAAGCAGAAATATCATTATACAAACTAAAAAACGAAAAGGAAATGTCCATTGACGCTGTTGCAGTGATGACAAGTAACATCCTGAAATCAGGACCATTCTACGTGCAAACAATCATCGGTGGAGTAGACAAAAACGGAGCAAAACTATACTCCCTCGACCCTAGTGGAAGTTACATGGAAGACAAATGTACCTCAACAGGTTCAGGATCACCATACGCATTCGGTGTACTTGAAGACAGATACTCCGAAGACCTTGATGTGGAAGAAGGTAAGAAAGTTGCAATAAAAGCAATCACATCCGCAATGGAACGTGACGTATACTCAGGTAACAGTTACCGCCTTGCAACAATCACCGAGGAAGGTATGAAAATCTACACACCTGAAGAAATCAATGAAATTAAAGCTGATATGTAATCAGTTTTTCTTTTTTTTATATTTTAATTAAAAAACTTTTATATATAACATAATACATAGAATTAATTAGTTATTTTTAAAAACTATTTTAAGATTAAACTTGACACTTGTCAACCGAATAAAATAAATATTAGCATATTCAGTTTTTATAAGATTTAGGAAAAATATTTACTTTATTCAAACATTAACTTAATAACTTTTTATTAAACAATAATAAACACGGATAAATAACAACTTAATAGTAAAATAAAGACAGAAAAAGTTGTTAACTAATTATATGATAAATAAATTTTACAACGAATTTAATTAATAAAAATATCATTCTTTCAAATTAAAATAAATATAGAGGGAATACTATGACTACAATGATTCAGGAAATCAAAGAAAGAATTATCAAACGCTTACCTGAAGAAGTAAAACTAGCTAAAGTTGAATTTGAAGGACCTGAAATAGTTATTTACACAAAAAATCCAGAAATCATTAAGGATAATGGAAGTCTAATAAGAGACCTGGCAAAAGACATCAGAAAAAGAATCATCATACGATCAGACAAATCAGTACTATGTGAACCAACAGAAACAATAGAAAAAATAGAAGAAATCGTACCGACAGACGCAGAGATTACAGACATATCATTTGATGAAGTAACAAACGAAGTAATAATCGAATCCAAAAAACCAGGACTTGTAATAGGAAAATACGGAACAACCTCTCGTGAAATCGTAAAACAAACAGGATGGGCACCAAAAATATTAAGAACACCACCTGTAACATCAGAAACTGTACAGAGAATAAGATTAACATTAAAAAGAAACAGTAAAGAAAGAAAAGAGTTCCTCCAGGAACTAGGAAAAAGAATTCACAGAGAAACAAGATTCGACAACGACTGGGTAAGATTAACATCCCTTGGAGGATTCAGAGAAGTGGGAAGATCCTGCCTCTTTTTACAAACACCAAACAGTAAGGTAATACTTGACTGTGGAGTAAACGTTGCAGGAGTAGACGACAAAACATCATACCCATACCTTAACGTTCCGGAATTCAACCTCAACACACTTGACGCAGTAATAATAACACACGCACACCTTGACCACACAGGATTCGTACCATACCTTTACCACTACGGATACGAAGGACCAACCTACTGTACCACACCAACAAGAGACATGATGACACTGCTCCAACAGGACCACATAGACATATCACACAGGGAAGACAACCCACTGCCATTCAACATCAAAGACGTGAAAGAAACAATCAAAAGAACAATAACCCTAGACTACGGAGAAGTAACAGACATCTCACCAGACATAAGGCTAACACTCCACAATGCAGGACACATCGTCGGATCAGCAATGGCACACCTTCACATAGGAGACGGAAAACATAACTTCGTATACACAGGAGACTTCAAAAACGAAAAAAGCAGACTTCTTGAACCTTCAGTGACAAGATTCCCAAGAATAGAATCCATGGTAATGGAAAGTACCTACGGAGGACATGAAGACATAACACCTACACGTAACACTGCCGAAAAAGACCTGATAAAAAGCATATACGAAACACTAAACAGAGGAGGAAAAGTACTCATCCCTGTATTTGCAGTAGGTCGTGCACAGGAAATAATGATAGTGCTTGAAGAATACATTAACCACGGAATACTAAGGGACGTGCCTGTATACATTGACGGAATGATATGGGAAGCAACCGCTATACACACAGCACACCCAGAATTCCTAAGTAACGAACTAAGAAATCAAATATTCCACGTGGGCAAAAACCCGTTCACATCTGAAATATTCAGAAAAGTAACAAACAATGAACAAAGAAGAAAATTAATAGACAGCAAGGAACCATGTATCATCCTGTCAACATCAGGTATGTTAACAGGTGGAAACTCTGTGGAATACTTCAAAATGCTATGTGAAGACGAGAAAAACAGTATCATATTCGTAGGATACCAGTCCGAAGGATCACTTGGACGTAGAATACAGAAAGGACATAAAGAAGCACCATTAGACGATGACGGAGTAACACGTCTATACCACATAAACCTTGAAGTAACAACCATAGACGGATTCAGTGGACACAGTGACAGAAAACAACTCATGGAATACGTACGAAGACTATCACCAAAACCGGACAAAATACTTGTCTGTCACGGAGACGCATACAAGGCACTTGACCTTGCAAGCAGTATCTACAGATCATACAAGATAGAAACCAAAACACCAATGAATCTTGAAACAACAAGACTACAATAATCACCCCCCAAACATTACCCCTTTTTTTAAAAAAAGAAAATTACTGTAAAGTATTAAAATTATAAAGAAAAGATATATTAATAATCTATAAATTTTTTCCAAAAAAAATAATTACAAAAAAATTGATTTGGAAAAACAGGATACAAAAAAAAATCTTAAATTTTAATATGGGTGAGATTAATGGTAACATATTCTGAAGCAGGAGTAGACATAAGTCTGGAAGAAAGAACTGTTAAAGCACTAACAAGTGAATTATCAGAAACATTAGACTACAGAAACATTATAAAAAACAAGGGACATTTTGCAGCCCTCGTAGACTTCGGTCAAAAGGCAATAGCCATGAGTACAGACGGAGTAGGAAGTAAAATACTGATAGCAAACCTCATGAACAAATTCGACACCGTTGGAATAGACTGCATAGCAATGGTAGTAAACGACATACTATGTGTCGGAGCAGAACCAATAGCAATGGTAGACTACCTTGCAGTGGAAGAACCAGACCCTGAAATAGCAAGCCAAATAGGAAAAGGATTGAAAACAGGATGCCAACAGGCAAAAATAGCAATGATAGGTGGAGAAACAGCATCACTACCAAAAATCATAAAAGACTTTGACCTTGCAGGAACAGGAATAGGAATAGTCGATAAAGAAAAAATAGTCACAGGAAGCGAAATAAAAGACGGAGACATCATACTCGGAATAGAAAGCAGTGGAGTACACAGCAACGGACTAAGCCTTGCCAGAAAAGCACTGCTCGACATAGCCAAATATGACGTAAACGACAAACTACCAACAGACGAAACAATAACAGTCGGAGAAGCACTGCTTGAACCAACAATAATCTACGTCGACCCAATAATGGAACTGTTAAACTCAGACATTGAAGTACACGGACTTGGACACATAACAGGTGGAGGATTCAGCAACCTCAAAAGACTAAACAAAGACATGAGCTACTACATAAACCAACTGCCTGAAACCCTACCAGTATTTGAAGAAATACAAAAAACAGGCATAGAAAGCCAGGAAATGTACCACGTATTCAACATGGGAATAGGATTCTGCGTAATACTTGACGAAAAATACAAAGACCAAGCCATGGAAATACTAAACAAATACCATAAAACATACGAAATAGGTCACATAAAAGAAGACCCTGAAAACAAAGTTCTCATAACAGCCAGAGACGAAAACATACAACTATAGGAGAAATACAAATGAAGATAAGTATAGATAACGAAAGAAAACTAATCGAAGAAATGCTGATAGCATACGGAGTAAAACAAAACGAAGCAAACATCGTTGCAGAAGTAATAACAGACGGAGACCTCAAAGGATTCTCAACACACGGACTCGGAAGATTCCCACAATACATAAAAAGCATCCAGGCAGGAACCATAAAACTCGAAGGTGACTACGAAATAGAAAAAGAAACAGCAGCCACCGCAATGATAAACGGAAACCACAAATTCGGACACTACGTAACAGTAAAAGCAATGGACCTTGCAGTCAAAAAAGCAAGTGAATGCGGAGTGGGAATAGTAGGAATCCACGACAGTAACCACTACGGAATAGCAGGATTCTATGCAGACCTCGCATCAGTACAAGACATGATCGGAATAGTAATCTCAAACACAGAACCTGCAATGGCACCATTCGGAGGAAAAAAAGCACTTCTCGGAACAAACCCAATAACAATCAGCATACCAACAGATGACATACACAACTACATCTGCGTAGACATGGCAACAAGTATCACAGCAAGAGGAAAACTCCTTGAATCCAAAAGAAAAGGAGAACCAATCCCTGAAGGAATGGCACTCGACAAAGACGGAAAACCAACAACAGACCCTGAAGCAGGACTTGAAGGATCAATCCTACCATTCGGAGGATTCAAAGGATACGCACTTGCATTCATGTTCGAACTACTCGCAGGACCACTAGTAAGTGCAGCATGCGGAGAAGAAGTACAGGGAACAGCAACACCAGACGTAATGTGTACCAAAGGAGACCTTCTCATTGTAATAAACCCAGAACACTTCGCCGGATCAATGCAATTCAAATTCTACGTAGACCAATTCGTCAGAGAAATAAGAGAAGAAAACGGAGTAATACCAGGAGACCGTGAAATCGAAAACATGAACATAACCATGGAAAACGGCGTACCTGTAGATGAAGCACTCCACCAACAACTCACCGAAATGGCACAGGAAAAAGGACTTGACATCCAATCATACTTCGAAGAATAAACAACAAACCATTACCCCACTCACCCCCATCACTAATATTTTAAAACAACTAATTTTTTTAAAACAATTCACAAAAAAACATAATAATTCCAAAAAACAATAACAATAAATCAAAGATAATACCATTGGATAGTACAGATATAATATACAACTACCACCACAATAAATAACCAATATTTATTTTAGATTAAAAAATATAACAAATATTAACTAAATATTGGGTGGCAAAAACATTGAAAGAAAAAAATCTGATAATACTAACAATTACTGCAATAATTCTAATAGCATTGCTAACTTTCGTCACATTAGGAACACAACAAAATAACAATACAACAAATGACACAATAAACATAACACTAAATGACACAAACAGTACCAACAACACTACCAACGAAACACCAAAAACCCAGACACAACAGAAAAAGAAAACACAAACAACAAGTGCTAAAAAATCAGATGAACCAAGCGTAGTGAGTGATTCCGTGGAGTATAATTATCAAGTAGATGATGGAAGTTATCTCAGGACAGTCGAATATTCCGATGGAAGCTTCAAACAATACGACATGGAAGGCAGAGAAATAAGTCCGGGAGACATGACATAAAATAAATTATTGGATAAAAAAAATGTAATATGGTGATATCATTGGATAGTACAGATGTAATATACAAAGGACTCAAAAATGCGGGAATAAACTTCATAGTAAGCGTACCCTGTGCAAACCTCAAAAAACTACTGAACCTCGTAGAAGAAGACGAAGAAATAAAACACGTTCCTGTAACAAGAGAAGAAGAAGGATTCGGAATATGTGCCGGAGCATACATGGGAGGAATGAAACCGGCAATACTAATGCAAAACTCAGGACTGGGAAACAGCGTGAACGTACTGGCATCACTCAACAAACTATACAACTTCCCCATACTCATGATAATAAGCCACAGAGGAACATTCGGAGAAGGAGTATACGGACAAATACCAATGAGCAAGGCAACAACAAAAGTCTTTGAAAGCCTGGACATAACCTACCACAAAATAGAAGACCCCAACCAATCCGAACAAACAGTGGAAAAGGCATGGAATCTTGCAAAAATATCCGAGGAACCAATAGCACTGCTTTTTGACATAAACTACTGGAACAGGAGTGTGAAAGAATGAAAAGATATGATGCAATAAAAAAAATAGTTGAAACAACAAGCGAAGACGAATATATCATATCCAACATAGGATTTCCATCCCGAGAACTATACGGAATCAAAGACAGAAAACGCACATTCTACATGTCAGGGTCAATGGGAATGGCAACACCAATAGGTCTGGGAGTGGCACTTGCACTCCAGCAACAGAACAACACGACAAAAGTAATAGTCATAGACGGGGACGGATCAATGCTGATGAACTTCGGCGAACTAGTAACAGTATATGCACAAAATCCTGAAAACCTGATAATAGCACTAATCGACAATGAAGCATACGGTTCAACAGGCTCACAGGAAACATACGCATCCAGGATAAACCTGTCAAATATTGCGGAAGCAATCGGATTTAAAGAAGTCTACCATATAGATGCCAAAGAAACAACCGATGATATAGATATGACACAATATCTTGACAAAAAAGGTCCGGTATTTGTGCACATAAAGGTAAATCCTGGAAACAGTGACGCACCAATAATAGACCTGACACCTTCAAAAATAAAAAACAGATTCATGAAACAGATTCATGAATAAAAAAAATAAACTCCCACTTCTCTTTTTCTTATAAAATAATTAGTTCTAAAAAAACTCTTCCAAAATTTCAAGAACCTTCATGTTGTTTTTGCCCACAAGAATATTGTGCTTAACATCATCAAAAACAATCAAACGTGAATTATTAATCATTGCCTGATAACTTTTCTGTGTGATACAAGGACAAAGATCATCATGTCTTCCAGCCATAACAAGAAGCGGAACATCAATTAGTGACAACCTGTCTTCAACATCAAATTCAAGACATGCATCTATTGCCTTAATATATGCCATGGTATTGGCAGTTTCTGAAGCGTAATTTTTAATAATATTCAGTTCGTCCCTGTTGTCCTCGATTACGTCTGGACATAAAACCATTGGCAAAATCAGGTCATAAAAATCTTCAAAGCCTGTTTCCAAAGCGTTCCTTAGTTGTGTGAAAACATGTTTTAAATGCTCATCACATCTGGCAAAGCTTGACATCAGCACCATTTTTGATACCATATCAGGATATTTCAGCACAAAATCTAAAGCGATAAGTCCTCCAAGGGAAAATCCTACCAGGTTTACTTTATGAATATTCAATTCATCCAATAGTTCCTTAAGGTCATTGGTATAGACGTCAACTGATATCTTGTCGTTTTGCAGTTCTGATTTTCCATGTCCCCTGAGGTCCATCCGCAGTATCTGATAATTGTTTTTTAGATTACTTGCAAGATATTCCCAGTATTCCAGGCTGTCTGAGAGTCCATGTATAAATACAATGGTTTCACCCTTTCCTTCAATCTTATAGTTCATGGTATTAATTTATAACAGCTTATCTAAATAATTTTTCAAAAGTAGATTTATCAATAGTAAAAATAGCTTATCCTGTGAGTAAAAGCATTACGAAAATATCAGCATATCTATAAATAGAGTTTATAGTTTTGAAGTTAAAATCTGTTGTAAAAATAGAATGATTTGAATGCTCCGACCGGGATTCGAACCCGAGTCTTCGGCTCGAAAGGCCGAAATGATTGGCCGGACTACACTATCGGAGCAAACTTACTAATAATTATGTTTCCATAATCATCTTTTTTTTAAATGGGGCCGGGGCCGAGAATCGAACCCGAGTCACGGGATCCACAGTCCCGAAGAATAACCACTATCCTACCCCGGCATGTTATAAATATTATTCCTTCTCTAAGTGCGGGAGCAGGGATTTGAACCCTGGTAGGCCTGCGCCAACAGGTCCTAAGCCTGTCCCCTTTGGCCAGCTCGGGCACCCCCGCATATAAAATATTCATTTTCCGCATACTTTATATAAGGAATGTTTAGCTAATGTATTATTCTAGAAACTAAAATTTAATAAAAATATTGATAAAAAAGTTCTAGAAAATGCTCCGACCGGGATTCGAACCCGAGTCTTCGGCTCGAAAGGCCGAAATGATTGGCCGGACTACACTATCGGAGCAAATCATATTGTAAAATGTTCTTGAAATGGGCCCAATGGGGTTCGAACCCATGGCCGCCCGGTTATGAGCCGGGCGCTCTACCTGGCTAAGCTATAGGCCCAGCTAAAAATAGCGCCGTCGGCAGGACTTGAACCTGCGACCAATCGGTTAACAGCCGAACGCTCTACCTACTGAGCCACGACGGCACTTCCATCTTACAATAGTCTATATATAATTGCTAATATATAAACTTACCTATCTATATGATAGACTGTACTTTACAGTACAATAATATGTTTGTCATCATAGTATATATACTTTATGGAAATATTATATTAAACTTACATAATTGTACCTGAAAATTTCAAGAGAAAATAATGAAAAAATAAAGAAATATGTACTAAAAACTACTAAAATAATAAGTAAGAATAATTTAAAATTTTTTTATGATAAAATAATAAGAAAGGGGGTTGAAACGTTATGGATTTAATTGAAAAAGTCAAAAACAAGGAAATATTTGATTTGTTAATAGAGGCCGACAAAATTACCAGAAGGGTGCATGGAAAACAAGTGACCCTGGAAAGGGCTATTTTCCTGTCATGGTGGTGTGAAAAGGGAGATTGTAAGTTTTGTTACATGTCATCACAGAAGGATAGAATTGCAGATCCTGACAAGGCCAAAAGGCATGTGAAGGGAATATATGCCGAAGCGGAACTGACCAAACGTATGGGATGGAACATCGAGTTTTTATCTGGAGGATACGGAATATATTCTACGGATGAAATCAGGGAAATTTCCGAGACAATATATGACATTACAGACAAACCGGTCTGGCTAAACATTGGTATTACAGATGATCTTGACCAGTATGGTGAGGAGATTGTGGGCGTTACAGGAGCTGTTGAAACTGCAAATCCACAGTTCCATGATGATGTATGTCCAAGCAAATCCATCCCCGACATCAAGCGAATGCTCAACACCGCAGGAGAACTTGGCTATAAGAAGGCCATCACCATCATTGTAGGTTTGGGTGAAGAGATTGAGCATTTGAATGACCTGTTTGATTTGATTGAGGAACTGGATATTGACAGAATCATTTTCTATTCCTTGAATCCTCATCCTGATACTGCATATCACCTGACACCTCAGCCTGCATCCCTGTATTATGCAAGCATCGTTGCTAGTACACGAATTAGATTCCCAGAAATTGAAATCATCACGGGAACCTGGACTGATAATCTAGCCAATATGGGTGTTCTTTTAAAGGCGGGCAGTAACGGTTTGACCAAGTTTCCATTATTCAAAATGTATGGAAACCGTTTCGGTAAACGTGTTGAAGAGGAAGTTTACTGGGCTGACCGTGAATTAAAGGGTAGTTTCTCCGATATGGATTTATTGACAAAGGGAAACAATTTAAGACCGGAACTTGAACCGTTTATCCAAAGATATATTGATATGTGTTATGAAAATCTGGATATTAAAAAAATTTAATTCATAATTACTGTGAAAAACTATAAAATATGTAAAAATTTAAATTAATTAAAAAATAAAAATTAATATATAATATAATAATATTTTATTAAATAGAATATAGTAAGATTATTTTAATTGGAGGAATATTTATTACTGATATGATGTGTGGTCTTGAAATCCACGTACAACTTAATACAAATTCAAAATTATTTTGCAGTTGTCCAACAAATTACCAATCTGCACCAAATAATACAAACATATGTCACGTATGTTTAAACCAGCCTGGAGCAAAACCTTTCCCACCAAACCAGGGAGTATTAGACAAAGCTGTTAAGGTTGCTCTTATGCTTGGATGTGACATTTCGGACGAAATTATTTATTTCATGAGAAAACACTACGATTACCCTGACTTGTCCAGTGGATACCAGAGAACCAGTGTTCCTGTAGGTATCAACGGTGAACTAAACGGTGTAAGAATTCACGAAATACACGTTGAAGAAGACCCTGGTCAATACAAACCTGACAGAGGTACCGTTGACTTCAACAGATCAGGTATTCCGTTAATCGAAATCGTAACAGAACCTGACATGAAATCACCTGAAGAAGCAAGAAGCTTCCTTAACGAACTTGTACGTGTACTTAACTACAGTGGATGTACACGTGGTGAAGGTACTATGAGAGCTGACGTTAACATATCCATCGAAGGTGGTAAAAGGGCTGAGGTCAAAAACGTTAACTCCATACGTGGTGCATACAAAGTTCTTAAATTCGAACTTATCAGACAGAAAAACATTCTTCGCAGAGGTGGAGAAGTACAGCAGGAAACACGTGCATACCTTGAATCACAGATGATTACCGTTCCTATGAGATCAAAAGAGGATGCTGACGATTACAGATACATTCCTGACCCTGATCTTCCACCTATGATAATTGACCCTGCACACGTGGAAGAAATCAGAGAAGAAATGCCTGAACCGGCTCACCTTAAAAGTGCACGTTTTGTTGAACAGTACGGAATCGACGAGGCAGATGCAAAAGTTCTCACTTCAGAACTTGCACTGGCTGACGCATACGAAGAAGTATGTAAAAAGGTTGACGCTCAAAGTGCAGCAACTCTAATGAGAGACGAAGTTAAACGTGTATTAAACTACAACAAAATCGAATTTGCAGAAAGTAAAATTACTGCAGATGACATTATCGAATTAATTGAATTAATCGATTCCAAACAGGTAACACCGGAAGCAGCACACAAGCTTATTGAACAAATGCCTGGAAACGACAAAACACCTACAGAAATTGGTAAGGAAATGGACATTATAGGTGTTGTTGAAGAAGATGCAGTAATTGCAGCAATTGACCAGGTCATTGAAGAAAACCCTAACGCAGTCACAGACTACAAAAACGGTAAGGAAAATGCTGTTAACTTCCTTGTTGGACAGGTAATGAGATTAACCAGAGGAAAAGCCAACGCAGGTGAAACCAACAAGATCATAAAAGAAAAATTAGACGCATTATAGTTTTCCTCCCCTCCCCAAAACATTTTAATAAGTATAAAAGGAGTGATAAGATGAGTGATTACAAGAAAGTGAAGGACTACATGACCAGAGACGTAATTACAGTAGACCCTGATATGCCTATAGAAGAAATAAAAAGAATCATAAAAACCACGGGACACGACGGATTTCCAGTAGAAAAAGATGACCAGATAGTTGGAATAATCACTGCATCAGACCTTCTGATAAAAGATTTGAAACCGACAGTTAGAGGAATGATGTCAGATGATATCGTCATAGCTAACGAAGAATTATCCATAAACGATGCCGCAAGGGTAATGTTCAGAATGGGAATTTCCAGACTGCCTGTCACCAATGAAAATATGAAAGTTCTTGGAATAATCACAAACACAGACATTCTAAGATCCCACATTGAACGTTCAACACCTGAAAAGGTTGACCAGTACCGTAAAACACTTGAACAACTCTACGGTGTTAAAACAGAACTCACCAAGGAAATAGTTAACGTATGCGACCTTAAACCTACACAGGACAAGGTCTTTGCTGATGAACTGCAGGGAAGAACCTATGAAATAGAAAAAGGACTTGCCGAACCAATAATGTCAGTGAAAGTAGACGACCACAAATACCTTGTTGTGGACGGACACCACAGACTAGTGGCCTCAACCAAGATGGGCAACGATAAGATATCAGCATACGTCATTACAATCGACAAACCTATCAAGCTGGGTATTGAAAAGACAGCAGAAAAGAATGGAATATACTCCATTGACGACATTGAAATAATTGCCGATGCACAACATCCTCTAATTGCAATAACCGGAAAACTACGCGAAAAGAATACAACAATAAAGAAGTGAATATGAATGAAAGACGAAATTATCAGAGAAGTCTACAACACATTAGTTGACAGAAAAAATAATCCAACCGATTCATACACATCACAACTAATGCAGGATTCCGATAAAAAGGCCGAGGACAAAATACTTGAAAAGCTTGGTGAAGAGGCAACAGAAGTAATCCTTGCCAGTAAAAACAATGAGGACCTTGTTCATGAATCAGCAGACCTAATATTTTTCACAATACTAAACCTTGCATACAAGGGAGTTGACATTGACGAGCTGTTTGATGAACTAATCAGTAGACACAAATAAATAACCACCCTCCCCCAATTAAAACCCTTTTTT
>DUHK01000090.1 GCA_013330915.1 Methanosphaera sp.
TGGATTTAAACTATAAAATGTTTTTTCCAACTTCTGCTACTTGTGCTAATTGATCTTCTTTTTCATTGATTGCACCAGGAATGTTGTTATCTCCTAATACAACAAGATCAGCTAATTGGAAACCTAAGAATTTAAATGCACCATATTGTATTTCTAATCCTGCTTTAAATGCTTCAGGATCAGGTGTTCCCTGGGATAGTATGAATGATACTTTTTTATCAGCAAATTTTTCCATAAATGGGGATTGGAAGTATGCGTATAATCTGTCAATGATTATTTTCATTTGTGCATTTATATCAAAGAAGTATACAGGTATTGAGAAAATGATTCCGTCTGCTTCTTCAATTGCTTCGTATATTTGTGTCATGTCATCTTCTATTACACATTTTCCTTCGTGTGCTTTACAATAGTTACATCCCTGACATGCTGAAATTGTTAATGGATTTGAATTGATTAATTGAGTTTGTGCACCTTCAGCTTCTGCTGCTTCTAATGCTTTTTCTAATGCTATTTTACAATTACTTCCTTCTCTAGGACTTGTATTAATTCCTACAATTTTCATATAAATCACCATATATATGTTTGTATTTAATTAAATATATATATGTAGAAAATTTTTGTAGTTTATTAGAAATTTTCAAAATAAATAATAATTTCAGTATAAATGATATTAAAAAAAAAGTATAATTTAAATAATTGTAGTATAAAAAAAAGGATTTTTTGCTTAATATCATTTATGTTTTTACACAAGTTAATTAATGGATAAAAACAAAAAGACAAATAGACAAATATTGGAGTTTGAAACAGTGAAAGTTAATTATGAATGTGCATCCTGTATGTTAAGACAATCACGTGAAGCCATTGAACATGCAACAGAAAATCATGAAAAAAGAATGGATGTTACATTAAAAGTTTTAAATTTTATGAATGAAAATTTCAGGAAAGGTACAAATTCAAACAAGTTAGGAACAGACTTGCATCACATGATTATGACTGAAACAAATAACAACGATCCCTACAAAAAATTACGAGAGGAAGGAAACGAAATTGCCCAAAGATTAATTCCAATGGTTAATGAACTAATCGAAAAGGATGAAAGCCTGGAAAATTATGTTAAAATTGCTGTAGCAGGAAATGTAATAGATTTTGGAGCTTTGGATGAAAATACGGATATGGAATCTTTGTTAAAAAGACAGATAACTCGAAAACCTGCAATCAATGAAACTAAAAGCCTTGACATGGATTTAAAAAAAGCAAAGAATATTCTTTTTTTAACAGATAACGGTGGAGAAATAGTTTTTGATAAATTATTGATTAAGAAGATTAAAGAGGATTATGATGTAAATATCACAGTTGCCCTAAAAGAAAATCCAATATTAAATGATGCCTTAATTCCTGATGCTGAAAAATTAAATATAGACAAATATGCTCATATAATTAGTACTGGTGCTTCATCAGTTGGTGTGGTTAAGGATTATATCTCCAAGGAACTGAAGGAGTATATGGATTCCGTTGATTTAATTATTAGTAAAGGGATGGGAAATTATGAAGGTTTAACAGAGATGCATATTGAAACACCTGTTTTTTTCTTGCTGACCACAAAATGTAATGTTATCTCCCGAGAAATAGGTGTTCCCCTTGGAAGTCCCGTAATTGTAAAGAAAAATCTATCTTAATCCCCAAAATGTTTGTTAAATGCAGAAACGTAACTTGAAATGATGGTTGGATATGTATTGTATAAACCTACCATGTTCTTATTTGTAATTTTATTGTTGGTATTTTCTGCAAAAACAAGCAGCATCTCTTTTTCATCCCTGATAAACAATTGTGCAGCAGGCAAATTCATGTATTTTATCTCTGCAGGAATATCTTTCAGTTCTTTTTCCAGGTTGATTTCTTTGTTATTGTAGGTATATTTTTTTACTGCAATAATTTTAACTTTTACTCCTTTTTTTATCATGTAAACTATTTGTTTTTTAAATCTTGTCATTTGTGATGGAATGACAAATCCAATTCTTAGACATATCTTGGATTTGGTATTTTTAATTAGGAAACTTTGTTGTTGAAATATTTTGTCTTCATCTTCTATTGAAATAATGTGTGTATTTATATTAGGTAGTTTACTTTCATAAATTTTGTTAATGTTCTCTTCTAAGGCATCAATCTCTTTAATCATTTGTTCTTTATACTTTCGAATTGTTTTACTTGGAGGAACAATAACATATTCTATTGGACGTCCCCTTTTAACAATGATTAGCCCTTTGTTATTTAAATTTTCCAATACGGAATAAATTTTAGATCTTGGAACGTTTGAATGTCTGCTTATCTCATCAGCCTTTCCAGTTACCAGAGATACCATGGAAAGATAAACCTTTGATTCATAATCTGTCAGACCCATGTGTTTTAATGTCTTTATCATTTCATCCATAATTTCACCATTAATAATATTGTTTAAATGAAATTATAAAAATATTTTTCCATTTTCACCAACATAGTGACAAATTTTTATATATCCTTAAAAGACAAGTATTAACCAAGAAAGATATTGATATGAAATTTATATCTTTAATATAATAAGTTAATTTAAATTAATAGGTGATAAAATGAATGACAATATGTTCTGTTATCAATGTTCACAAACAGTAAATGCAGAAGGATGTACTGTTGCAGGTGTTTGTGGTAAAAACGAAACTTTAGCAAGATTACAAGACAATTTACTATTTGCATTAAAAGGAATTGCAGCTTACGCATACCAAATGAGAGAATTTGGAGAAATTGATGAAGAAATTGATGCATTTATAGAAAAAGGATTATACACAACATTAACCAACGTAAATTTTGATGTTCAAAGCCATATAGATTTAGCTTTGGAAGCTGGTCAGGCAAACATTAAAGCAATGGCAGGTCTTAAAAAAGCCCATATAGACAACTACGGAGAACCTGTTCCAGTAGAAGTTGAAAAAGGTGCCAGCAAAGGTCACGGTATATTAGTTACAGGACATGACTTGAAAGTTCTTGAGGAACTATTAAAACAGACCGAAGGCAAAGGCATAAACATTTATACACACAGTGAAATGCTAATTGCCCACGCATATCCAGAATTAAGCAAATATGAACACCTCAAAGGACAATTAGGTGGATCATGGATTGACCAGAAAGAAATATTTGCAAAATACAATATTCCTATACTTGTAACAACAAACTGTGGTTTAATTCCTGCAGATTCTTATGCTGATAGAATTTACACATCAGGTATTGCTCAATTACCAAACGCTCCACACATAGATAATTATGATTTCTCAGACATAATTGCTCAAGCATTAGAATTACCTGAACTTGAAGAAGAAGAAAAATCCACTTACACCACAGGATTTGGAAAAACTACCGTATTATCACTTGCTGATACAATTAAAGAAGCAGTACTTGGAGGTAAAATTAAACAATTCTTTGTAATGGGTGGATGTGACGTACCATTCAAATCAGAAATGGATTATTTCACAGAATTTGCAAAACAATTACCTGAAGATACTGTAATTTTATGTGTAGGATGTGGAAAATACAGATTTAACGATTTAGATTTAGGAGACATTGACGGTATACCTAGATTAATAGATTTAGGACAATGTAACGATGCAATTGTTGGAGCAGAAATATTAACAGCATTAACAGAAGTATTTGACATGGGATTAAATGATTTACCTGTAACATTTGTATTAAGTTGGATGGAACAAAAAGCAGTATCAATTCTATGGAGTTTATTATCATTAGGACTAACCAACATTCATATCGGTCCTATTCTTCCTGCATGGGTAGATGAAACAATTTTAAGTGTTTTAGTAGAAAACTTTGATCTTAAATTGATTTCAACCCCTGAAGAAGATATAAAAGAAATATTAGGATAATACTTCCTAATACCTTTTTTTTAATTTTTTGGGTTGGTCGTTGTATTTAAAATATCGGAAAATTCA
>DUHK01000091.1 GCA_013330915.1 Methanosphaera sp.
GAAGCATCAACAACATTCATCTCATAAAAAGCAGACATAATCATAACATTCGATGAAATGGAAGCAATTAAGAAAGGATAAACACTAACAATCTCAGGAACAGTAACAGACCACAACAATAACACAATGGCAAATAGTGTTGTAAAACTACTCATAAACAACGGTAGAAAAACACTCAGAGCAGATGATGAAGGTAAATTTACTTTCTATTATGCACTAAGTAAAGTGGGAGAAAACAACATTACAGCAACATTCCTTGAAAACGACTTCTACAACGAAGCCGTGGAAAAAGTTTCAGTTGAAGTTATACCATTGGGTTCAATAATTGAAATTGATCCAATAGATTCAGTTGTCAAAGGAGAAAGTGTAACAATTACAGGTAAACTTACTGATGAAAACGGTAACGCAATAGCAAATGCTCAAGTAAGGGTATTTGTAAACGGCAGTCCTAAAACAGTGAAAACAGATGAAAATGGAATATTCACACACACTTACATAATGGGTAGAGTTGGTGATAACATCATTACAGTAAGATATGAAGGAAGCATTAATTATCTATCTTCAGAATCATCAACCATAGTTGTCGTTGACAAAACCAAGACATCAATTACCCTAGATTCATTTGACAAAATCGTGATAGGTGACTATGTAACAATCAAAGGTAGAATAACTGATATAGAAGGCAATGTAATTCCAAATGTACAGGTAAAAATTACAGTTAACGACAGTCCAAAAACACTTAAATGTGATGAAAACGGTGAATTCACGCATCAGTACAAAATAATCAAAACAGGAGAATACATTTTCACAGTATATTTCTCTGAAAACAATTATTACTTTGGATCAAATGCTACACGCATAGTTGAATTATTAGATCAAAGTTAAAAGGGATGGTTGGGATATTCATATCTTAACCAATAATTCACCCCCATCATATTTTTTTAAGATTTTTTTTCTTATAATTAAAACAATATTATCCTATTTTTTTTAGTTAATGAATTTAAGAACAGATTTTATCTTTTCAAAATGATAAAGTTAAATAGGATTGTTTACATAAGAAATAATTATTTAATTTATCAGAGGTGAAAAATAATGGACATTAGTGAAATTATTGAAGATTCCTTTAAATATCCGGTGGATGATTTCAAAAAATTCCTTATTCTTGGAATTCCAAACCTTGTAATAGCAATATTTGCAGCTTTATTTGTATTACAGGGTGTAGGATTGTCTTCATTGGGTGATGTGTCTGAAAAGACTTTAATGTCTTCACCATTATTTTCAACATTTATAGTTACATTTTTACTTTTTATATTGGTAGCTATAATCTGTTCTATAATGATGAGTGGTATAGGACTATCAGTGATTAGACAAACAATTCAGCCGTCAGATGTTATGCCGGACATTCAACCGGTAAAAAACTTTATAGATGGAATAAAAAGCTTTATAGTATCATTTATTTATGTAATTGTTCCAGTATTGGTTTATGTTATAGTTGTATCCTCTGTAGGTTCCTTGCTAGGGGATAATGGGGCATTCCTTGTGTTTATTGTATTCATATTATTCCTTATTGCAATGGTATTCATTGGAATAATATTAACAGTTGCATTGTCAAGACTGGCAGAAACAAACAGTATTTCCAAAGCATTGGATGTTACTGGAGTATATGAAACTGCTAAACAGATAGGTCTTCTTAAAATATTCGGAGTAATAGTTATCTGTAATGTTTTATTGGGTGTACTTTCACTTGTAGGAGTATTTATCAGCATTATTCCAATTCTGGGAACTATCATTGTCATGTACCTGTTGTATACATACGCTCAACTAGTTACTTACAGGGCATATGGTTTACTCTACAGAGAAAGAAATCCAACACAGGCTCAAAATGCTTTCCAAGAACCATACACACCAATAGGAAATAATCAGAATCAGCAAATCAGTAATGAAACCCAAGATTTCAAACCTGATGAGAATAACACTGAAGGCATGGACTTTGAAAGAGTTAATCAGAACGATAATTCTGATGACAATACGGAAGCACCACTTAAAAAATGTACTAACTGTGGATATTCAAACCCGGATTATGTAAGCATATGTGTTAATTGTGGAAAGGAATTATGATGATTCAATCCACAAACTTTTTTTTTTAAACAGCATTAAACAATAAGTTCTAACTATTTTTTTTTATAGACTTAATATTAAATAACATAAACATCATAAGAATATATACTTCTGAAAAATTATTATATACTAATAATAAGTAAGGATAATTTAATATATTGAAATTGATTGATGGAGGTAAAACTATGGATATTATAAATCTTTTAAAAGAAGCAGTAAACTATCCTTTAACAGACTATAAAGGATGGGTAATGGTTGCAATATTAACCTTAATACTTGGTATTTTCCAACAGTTGGGAAGAATATATCCTGATTTTTTAGCTATATTTGGTATATTATCATTAATTGTTGCCATATTATTGATGGGTGTTAATTTATCCATAATCAAAGCTACATTACAGGGTGAAAATGAAATTCCAATGATGGATCCAGTCAAAAACTTTGTAGATGGATTGAAAACTTTTGTTGTAAATGTTGTATATTATGTTATACCATCAATTTTGGTATTCATTATTTCTATCATTGCAGGGGTATACTCAAACACAGAGAAATTTATATTGTCCTTGAATACAACAGCTTTGCCAAATGGAACAGCTTCAAATGTTTTAAGTACTGTGCCTTCAGATGTAACTAATGCATTATTTATTAGTGTGGCTATCGTTGCAATATTGGCATTTGTATTGTTTATCCTATTTGCATTACTAAATCTTATTGCTCAAGCACGTCTGGCAGAAACTGGAGATATACTTGAAGCAATCAACATTAAATATGTAATAGATAAAATATCAAGTATTGGCTGGGGAAATTATGTCTTATTTATTGTAGGACTATTTTTCACAGTATGTATTGTTGCATTTATTTCAACTATTGTATCAATCATTCCGTTTATCGGAGTAATATTATCATACATAATACTTGAATCATACATTCTGATTGTAATTGCACGTGCAGTAGGATTAATTTATAAAGCATGATATTAATTCGCCCCCTTCTTTTATTCTATTTTTTTTTAACTCTCAAAAATCACATATTAATATAAGTGATAAATTACAAACCTTAATTTATGATAGAAAAGAATATCTATGAAAATTATTCTATAGATTTTAAAGAAAATTACACGCTAAATAAAGAATCATACTGTTTCATATTTAATGAAAATCGTCAGTTATACTTAACAGAAGATAAAGAAATTCCAATATTTAATCAAATGCAATTGAAAGAATTCGATCCTGACTTCACATTATTTATTGGAAAAATCAATGATTATGATGTTGTAGTTGCAAACACGTCATGTGAAAATAATTTTCATACATTATTCGAGTTATATGAGATTAGTCATGACAATTATCAAATAGCTTCAAGGGCCGTACTGATTCGTGACTGGTATAAAACACATAAATATTGTGGAAATTGCGGATCACGGAATGTTCTTGATAAAAAAGATATGATGCTTATTTGTCCCCAATGTGGACAGATGCATTATCCTCGCATATCTCCTGCAATAATCGTTGCAATTAACAACGATGGAAAACTGTTGATGGCAAAACACAGTTATCACAAAACAAACAGTTATTCTATAATAGCGGGATTTGTTGAACCCGGTGAATCCATTGAAGAAGCAGTTTATCGGGAAGTATTAGAGGAAGTTGGCATTAAAATAAAGAATTTACAATATCAAAGAAGTCAATCATGGCCATTTCCTAATTCATTAATGTTGGGATTTACAGCAGATTATGACAGTGGAGAGATAAGTGTTGATGGTGATGAGATAATTGATGCAAAATGGTTTAAACCAGAAGAAATAGATATGTTATCATCAGACATTAGTATATCATCATGGTTAATTAAAAACTTTATTAAAACACATATAGGTGATAAATAAAATGAGAGAACAAGCTAAAAAAATGATATTGGGTGTAGTTCTTGCACTTATTCTAATAGGCTGTGTTGTTGCAGCATCATCTTTTATAAAATTTGGTGGTAATTCTGCAGATTCAGGTAACATAACCCTGGAAGTTAACAACACAACTGAAAATGAAACAAACGCTTCAGATTTAAATAGTACTGATGCAGCCAGTGGTGATTCAGGCGCTGCAGATTCATCCAGTGGTCAATCAATATCTTCAGCCCAACAATCAAGTAGTTCTGGTTCATCAAGTTCATCCAGTGCTTCCACAAGTTCAAGAAGATCATCATCAAGTTACAGTTCAAGAGGTTCAAGTTCAAGTGGTTCATCAGGTAGTTCTTCCAGTGGTTCATCAGGTAGTTCCTCAAGTGGATCATCCGGTGGTAGTTCTTCTGGTGGTTCTTCAAGTTCAGGTGGTAGTTCCTCTGGTGGAACCGAATATATATTCGATGTATAAATAGAATAAAACTGATTTATTCTATTATTTTTCTATTTTTTTATTCTTTAACTTATTTTAAAAAAAATTATTTTAAGGTGGTTAAGCTTTCTTTTAGTCTTTAATTCCTTTAAGACCAAAGAAAGATATTATTGCACCAATAATAACAAATATCACTGCAAGTAGTGTTATTATATGGGAGCAATGTAACAGCAAATCATAATACTCTGCTTCAATGACTACATTGCCCATTACAATTGCAAACACGGAAGTGAATATTCCCAAACTCACGGTTTGACCAATTAATCTCATGGCAGATAATGATGCTGATGCTTTTGATGTTTCCTCTTCTGGAACGCTGGTAGTAATTAGCAGGGTATTTGGTGAAGAGAATAATCCATATCCTATACCATGAACTGTCATTACCAATACAATGAATTCTATGCTGGTATTATAGTTTAGGCCAAGTAGTAATATAAAGGCAACTGCAAGTATTGACATACCAAAGCCCGTCAGGTATTCACCCTCAATTTTTTTAAGTAAGACTCCACTGATTAATGACATAACTGCCATAATTGTTGGAGTGATTATGAGGTATAATCCTGCAGTTTGGGAATTCATTCCCATTATGTACTGTAAATGATAGTTGTATACATATATCATCATGAATGTTGCAAAATAACTGAACAGGCAGGCAAGGTTTGCTGCCGTAAATCTGATATTTTTAAATAGTTTCATCTCAAATATAGGGTTTTTACTTTTTAATTCCCATATTCCAAAGAAAACTAAAAGAATTATACCAATTATGCTTAGTGTTTGTCCCGTTATTTCAAGAATTCGTGTAAATCCATAGATAAACAGTATGATTCCTATGCTGTAGAGAATCGTACCTGTCATGTCAAAGTTATGTCTGTCATCGTGTAGCCAGTCATTTCTTATCCTGCATGAAAGGTAATAATTTATTAAAATTACTGGGATTGTTGCAATAAACAGACTTTGCCATCCTAAGTTAAATATCAGACTTCCTCCTATTATTGGAGATAATGCTATTCCAACATATACTGCAGCCACAACAAGTCCAATGGCCGGTCCCTTTTTATCATTTGGCATGGCTTCCACTATCAATCCTACTGAAGCCACGTTTAGCAGTGCTGATCCAATTCCCAGTATAACTCTAAATAACAGAATCATTGATGAATTTAAACTCAGTGCACTTCCTACAGTTCCTATGAGAAATACTATCAGTCCTATTTTCAGAATTTTGTTGAGTCCGTATTTTTGACATATTTTACCGCATGGGATGGAGAATACTGCAATTGCCAATAGATATATTGTGTCTACCCAGTTTTGCAGTATGTTATTCATTGCAAATGCTTTTGCAATGGAGGGTAGTGCTACCGGAGCAGCATTAAGTAGAAATGCTACTATTATTGTTGAAAGTGTACCGGTGGCGATTATGATTTTTTCTTGTGTTGAATACAAAATATGGCCCCCATTAAAATTATATTAATTTTTTAGTATGAAAATCAATTATTTTTTAAATTAATCTTAGATATATCTTAATATATTCTAAATTCACTTTTACATTCATTTAATATAAAAATAAGATTTATTTAAATGTTTTATTCGATTTACTTTAAATTTTATCTGTTTTTTTAAAGTATTATTTAATTTAATTTGTTCGTATAAGGGGTTAAGTTCTAAAAAGCAAAGGAATTCTTTTTTTTTTATTAGTTAATTTCAATAACAAGTAATCAAAAAGATACTACTATGATGGAAAAATATCTGTATTCTGATTATAGCATAGGCTTTAAGGAAGATTATGTTAATGATGATGATTCATACTACCTAATCTTCAACGATAAACGTGAATTATTCTTAACGGAAGATAATGATATTCCACTAGTTGACACGTCTTATCTATCAAATTTTAAAGTCAACTTCAATTTATACATAGGGACCTATAAAAATCATGATTGCTTCGTGGTAAATGTAGATGGGGAAGGTAATTTTTGTCAGTTGTATAAGGTTTATGAAATGAATAAGGATGCTTATCAGATTGCAACAAGGGGAGTATTAATTAATGATTGGTATATGTTAAATCAATACTGTGGAAAATGTGGAACAAAAACACAAGTTAAACCAAACAGTATGGCATTTATATGTCCAAATTGTAAAACGACATTTCATGGAAAAATACAGCCGGCTGTTATAATAGCCATTCATAAGGATGATAAACTACTGATGGCAAGACATACATATGATACAAGGGTACGTTATGCATTGATAGCAGGATTTGTGGAAATGGGTGAATCAATAGAAGAAGCCGTTAAAAGGGAAGTGAAGGAAGAAGTTGGTATAAATATTAAAAATATCCAGTATATGGGAAGTCAACCATGGCCTTTTCCAAATTCCCTGATGTGTGCATTTAAGGCAGAATACGATTCCGGTGATATTCAAGTTGACGGTGATGAAATTTCAATGGCAAAATGGTTTTCAAAGGATGAAATAGAGGACATAGAAAGTGATATAAGCATATACTCTAAATTAATTGAAGATTTCATGGAAAATGTTTAAAAAATAAAAACTTTTTATTAAAATATTTTTAATACACTTAAAAAAAATAAATAAATTATTATTATGTTTTAACATTACTTGAATATGTTATGGTAAATTATACTATATCCATTGATAAATATATACAATAATCAAGAGACAATAAAAAAATTGGTGTTAAACATGGTAAAATACATACGAGATTATTATAAGATTTTAGGAATCAATGAATTTGCAGACAAAAAAACAATCAAAAAAGCTTATAAAAGAGCTGTATTAAAATACCATCCTGACAAAAATGCAAATACCAAAAAACACTTCACTTTAATAAATGAAGCATACACTGTACTGATGGATGATAAAAAAAGAAACAACTATGACAAACTAAGAAATGCTGCAAAAAGCAATAAAAATAACAAAAAATCAAAAAAATCAATAAACGTTAAGGATGCTGTTAACACAGTTTCAGATTTGGAGGATAATTACGGATTAATTTCCAAACTACTTAAAACAGGTTCCGGAGCCATGAAAGGAAAATCACTCATGACAGGATCCAACCTGATACTCGGTGGAATAATGGCAGGGTATGGTGTTAAAAAAGGCAGAGACTACATGGCAAAACGTGGAAAAAGAAACAACAACCAATAATTTAACAACAACCTCTTTTGCATATTATTCTTTTTTAAACTATATTTGACAGGTATTGACAAGATAACTATAATGATTACACAAGTAGTGAAAAAAATGAAACTTGGATTTTCAACATTGGCACTTTTCATGAAATCAAATAATGAAATTATCCAAACAGCCAAAAAACACAGCTTTGACATGATAGAAATTCTTGCCGAAGACATATTCTATCAAAAAGACAATTATGAGTTTAAAAACTGTGGATTAGACATTAAAATACATGCTGCAACAGTGGATATTAATATTGCAAGTTTTAATAGAGGAATTAGATCTGAAAGTATTAGACAAATGATTCAATGTGCCAAATATGCCGAAGAAATAGGAGCAAAAACAATAACAGTCCATCCGGGAAAAATAGGGCGAAACGATCCCAGATTAAGGAAACATGCCCTTGATTTGGCCATTGAAAGCATAAATAAAATAATCGATGAAGCACATGTTGAAATTTCCATAGAAAACATGCCCAGCAGAAAATCATTTTTAGCAAATTCAATTGAAGAAATGGAAATGATTCAAAACGCCACTGGATGTAAATTAACGATTGATACAGGACATGCAAACACTACGGATAATCTGGAACAACTTTTGGATTTACCAAACATCAGTTACTGTCATTTAAATGACAATGATGGAACACGTGATCAACACATTACTCTCGGTGACGGAACATTAGACCTCAATATACTTAAAAGGATTAATCAGGGTATTATAGAATTAAACAACTTTGATAATGTTCTAAAAAGTAAGAAAATTCTTGATAATTTATAATTATTTTTCCAATATTATTTTTTTCTTATCCTGTATTTTATCCATTTTTTCTCTCTTCATTTTTCAGGTTTATCAAGTTAAGTTTAATGAAATGTTATCTCATTAATAGAATATCTTTAATTTTTTCTATTATTTTCTAATTTTTACACATTAATTCTAACAAAGTTTATATATACTGTAATCACAAAATAATATCATTAACATATAGGAGACAATGATATTTATGGCAGAATTACCAATTGCACCAGTAAAAAGAATCATCAAAGCTAGTGGTGCAGCTAGAGTAAGTGATGATGCAGCAGTAGAACTTGCTAGTTATTTAGAAGAACACGGAGAAGCTGTTGCTGTACAAGCAGTTAAACTCGCAAAACACGCAGGTAGAAAAACTGTTACAGCTGAAGATGTTCAATTAGCATTACAATAAATCAAATAAATTATATATGTTATTTTTATAACATATAATAAACTTTTTTTTTTAATAGACATTATTTTTTCCAGAATAACTTATTTTTTCAATAAAATTTAACAAACATTATAATTTCTATTGAACCCCATTTAGAATTTAACATTCATATCAAAAGAAATAATAAGAATTTTTTATAAAACATTATTTATTAATAAAGGGGAATCTGATTTTAAATGACTGATTATGATTATAAACAAGAAGCCGATACAGACTATGACTATGGTTGCAGACCGTCTGAAAGAAGTATTGAAGAACATATAAACAAGGGAATTTTTAATATAGACAAACCTGCCGGTCCAACAAGCCATGAAATTGATAACTGGGTAAAGAATATCATGAACGTATCCAAAACCGGTCATGGAGGTACCCTTGATCCAAAGGTCACAGGTGTTTTACCGGTTGCGATGAACACAGCAACAAAAAGCTTACAGTTTTTACTATTATCTCCAAAGGAATATGTATGTCTTATGAGATTACATAAACCAGTAGATGATGAAAGGATAATTGAAGTGCTTGATGAATTTACCGGTAAAATTTACCAGATACCTCCCGTTAAATCTGCAGTTAAACGGGAATTGCGAGTAAGAAACATTTATCAGATTAAGCTTCTTGAAATACGGGATCAGCAGGATGTCCTGTTTAGAATAAAATGTGAATCAGGAACGTATATTAGAAAGTATTGTCATGATATCGGTGAAGTACTAGGATGCGGTGCACACATGGCAGAACTCAGACGTACAATGGCGGGATCATTTGAAGAGGACGAAACCCTAACGACTCTTCAGGATGTGACTGATGCCTACTACTTCTATAAAGAAGATGGTGATGAAAAATATCTAAGACAAATAATCCAGCCTATGGAATACACTACAAAATACGTCAAGAAGATATATGTTAAGGATTCTGCTGTTGATGCTATTTGTCATGGTGCAAGTCTGGCCAGTAGTGGTATTGTAAAATTGAACACACAGATTCATCAAAACAATACTGTTGCAGTAATGACACTTAAGGATGAACTGTTGGCACTGGGCCAAAGTTTATATAATGCAGATGACATAATAAGTATGGATACTAAAATTGTGGTGAAAATACAAAAAGTATTTATACTACCAAATACATATCCTAAGATGTGGAAGTAATAGCATAGGAAAAAAATAATAAAACATATTTTTTTCGATATGATTATTCTTCAAATAGCATTTAACATTTTTTTATTAACTGTAGAACCTGTAATATGCGTATTATGGGCGAGGTCGATATTTAAAGTATTATTATTTGTTATAATAATATTCTGTTTAGTTTTACATAGATTTAGCTTTGGCTATGTAAAAATTGCAATGAATTTACATGGGAGCATACTCTCTGTATGGATATCTAATCTTTTCTACGGTAATAAAACTACTATTTGAGAAGATTTGTATTCGAGAAAATAGATATTATTGTTTAACGGATTATATCTGTAAAATAATTATAAACAAATGGATATGCCGAGATAGTCTAGCTTGGTAAGGCGCAAGACTGGAAATCTTGTGGGCAGATGCCCTCCTGGGTTCAAATCCCAGTCTCGGCGTTTATAATTATTTTAAATAATATCTTGAAAATTTCATTAAAAAAAATTACTACTTTTTTAACGACTTATTTATTATTTTTAATCACAATAAAACAGTAACTGTTTTGACTAGATTAATTCCGAATTGATTAATTAGATAAATAACAGTTTTCATGAATATTTACAATAATTATAAAAAATCAAAGCTTATTTTTTCTTATAAAGAAATTACTTTTCACACACACATTAGATTAATCTAGTTTTTCATTTATGATATTAATAAAAAGGAGAATTCAAATGGCTGAAGAAGAATTTAGACATATGGTCCGTATTACTCGTAAAGACGTAGACGGAAACAAAACAATTGCATCAGCTTTAACAGAAATCAAAGGTATTGGTAAAGCTTTTGCTATAGCTATATGTAAAGTTGCAGATTTAGATCAAGAACAACAAATCGGTTATATTGATGATGAATCTGTAGAAAAAATCGAACAAGTACTCGAAAACCCTCAAGAATTTGGAATTCCTGAATGGTTCTTAAACAGAAGAAACGATTATGAAACCGGTGAAACTTCTCACTTGATCGAATCTGACTTAAACATGACTTTACGTGACGACCTTAACAGAATGAAAATGATCAGAAGTTACAAAGGTAAAAGACACGAAGTTGGTCTTCCAGTACGTGGTCAAAGAACAAAATCTACATTTAGACATGGTTCATCTGTTGGTGTAAGCAGATCAAGAGGATAGACGTACGATAATTTTTTAGAACAAATATTAAGGAGATTTGATTATGGGACATCCAAGAAAACCACGAAAACAATATGACACTCCATCACATCCATGGAATGCAGAACGTATTAAAGAAGAAAACAGATTAGCTGCAAAATACGGATTAAAAAACAAAAAAGAAATCTGGAAAGCAGACTCAAAAGTTAAAAGATACCGAAGAGATGCTCGTATTATCTTAGGTATGGACGTTGACGAAAGACAAAAAGAAGAAAAAGAATTATTAAATCATCTTGTAAGATTAGGTTTCATATCACCTAACGCTAGACTTGAAGAAGTATTAGATTTAAACGTTGAAGACGTTTTAAGAAGAAGATTACAAAGTTTAGTACACAAAAAAGGTTTAAGTCAAACAGCTAAAGAAGCAAGATTATTCGTTGTACATGGTCACATTACATTAAACGGTAAAAAAATCAATGCACCAGGACACTTAGTTCAAGTAGCTGATGAAGATAACATTGACTTCTACCCAGGTTCACCAGTTGCACATAAAATTGAAGCTCCAGAAAATACTGAAGAAGAAGTAGTAGCTGCAGAAGAAGAACCAGAAGACGATGAATAGACACAAGATGTTTAAATTACGTAACAAATAATTTATAGGTGATAAAATGGCAGAAAATGATAAATGGGGTGTAGCTCACGTTTACTCATCATTTAACAACACTATTATAACAGTAACTGATATAACTGGTGCTGAAACTATTACACAATGGTCTGGTGGAAAAGTTGTACGTTCTGACAGACAAGAATCATCACCATTTGCGGCTATGGAAGCAGCAAACAGAGTAGCTGATGATATTAAAGAAAAAGGAATTGCTGGACTCCATATTAAAGTACGAGCTTCTGGAGGAAACGGTCCTAGAACACCTGGACCTGGTGCTCAAGCAACAATCAGAGCATTAGCAAGAGCTGGTATTAAAATTGGTAAAATTGAAGATGTAACTCCTATACCACACGACGGTACTGGTAGACCTGGTGGAAAAAGAGGTAGAAGAGTATAAGCATATTTCTAAAGGGTCATAACATGAATATAGAAATTAGAGAAAAGGATGAAGAAAAAGCTGTATTTGTAGTTGAAGGTGTAGATGATACATTTATAAACACAATTAGAAGAATATGTCTTGTAGAAATTCCTACTCTAGCAATCGAAGATGTGAATATTTACAAAAACGATGCAAAAATGTTTGATGAAGTTTTAGCTCATCGTTTAGGTTTAATTCCTATTAAAACAGATTTAAATTCATACGTATTTAAATCAGAATGTGATTGCGAAGATCATTGTTCTAACTGTAGTGTTTCATTCCTTTTAAAAGAAAAAGGTCCTAAAACAGTATATTCAAAAGATCTTAAATCAGACGACCCAGCTATAAAACCAGTTTATGATACAATACCAATAGTAGAACTTCGGGAAGGCGAAGAAGTTGAATTAGAAGCTATAGCAGAACTTGGTCTAGGATCAGAACATGCTAAATGGCAAGCAACCACAACATGTGGATACAAATACTATCCAAAATTAATCATTGACAACGATAAAGTCACTGATTTGGAAGAATACGTGGAAGAATGTCCAAGAAATGTATTGAAAATTGAAGATGATACATTAACATATGACAATATAGAAAACTGTTCCACATGCAGAACTTGTCAAAGATTATCAGAAAAAGATGATAATGCAATAACCGTTGATTTCGAAGAAGGGAAATACATATTTAAAATCGAAACCGATGGATCACTAGAACCATTAGAAGTTCTTACAATAGCTTGTGATATACTATCAGAGAAAGCAGATAATATTATAAACTTTGTTAATGAGGAGGAATAATTAAAATGAAATTATCAAAAACTAACCCAAACACAATTGATTTAATCAAATCCCTCACCAAACAATCATCTGCAGAAGATGCTCCTATATGGAAGGCTGTTGCTAAAGAGCTTTCAAGGGCTAATAGAAAAAACAAAGAAGTAAATGTTTACCATATAGACAAATATTCTGATGACGATGATACAGTACTTGTACCAACAAAAGTTTTAGGTGAAGGTAACATAACCAAAAAAGTAACTGTAGCTGCATTTAAATTCTCACAAGAAGCAGAAAAGAAAATTATTGCTGCTGGAGGAAAATGCCTAGCAATTGATGAATTAATGGCTGAAAATCCAAAAGGATCCAATGTTAAAATCATAAAGTAGGTGGATTGAATGGTAACTATTATTGATGGAGAAGGATTAGTACTTGGAAGACTTGCAAGTACAGTCAGTAAAAGACTATTAAACGGTGAAGAAATCACTATTATTAATGCTGAAAAAATAATCATCTCTGGTAACAAAGATTTTCTCTATGCTAGATACAAACAAAGAGTAGACAGAGCAAGTATCTCCAACCCTAGAGACTTAGGTCCTAAATATCCAAGAAGACCAGATGATATTTTCAGAAGAACTGTTAGAGGAATGATTCCTTATAGAAAAGCTCACGGAAGAGCAGCATACAAAAACTTAAAAGTTAACGTAGGCGTTCCAAAAGAGTTTGAAGGACAAGAAGTAGTGGAAATTAAAGAAGCACAACCTAGAAATATTCAAAAAAGTATGGAATTAGGTACAATTTCTAAATTATTAGGTGCTAAATTTTAAATAAATTGAAGGTAGTGTAAATATGAGTAAAGTAGTACACACTAGTGGTAAAAGAAAAACCGCTATTGCTAGAGGTACAGTAAGAGAAGGAACTGGAAAAGTTAGAGTTAACCGTAAACCAGTGGAATTATACAGTCCTGAATTAGCAAGATTAAAAATGTTCGAACCATTAGAATTAGCAGGTGACTTAGTGGATTCCGTAGACATCAATGTACGTGTAATTGGTGGAGGAGTAATGGGTCAAGCTGAAGCTGCAAGAATGGTTATAGCAAAAGGTTTAGTTGAATATTATGGTGACATGAACCTCAAAGACAGATATGTTCAATACGACAGAACAATGTTAGTAGGGGATCCACGTCGTTCCGAATCCAAAAAATTCGGTGGACCAGGTGCAAGAGCTAGAAAACAAAAAAGTTACAGGTAAATTCTTATGTTACTCGTAAGATGTTTTTCGTGTGGAAAAGTTATTTCAGCAAGTTTTGATGAATTTAAGGAAAGAACAGCTAATGGAGAAAATCCTAATGATGTTCTAGATGATCTTGGAATCAAAAAATATTGTTGTAGAAGAATGTTCATATCACACGTTGATGTATGGTAATGGATATTATTAAACTAAATAAGGAGCTAATAATAGAGTATTTACTCGATTAAATGAGGACTCCTCTCCTTTTTACTTTCAACCGTAAAAAAGGATATTTTTAGTTAAGTTGTTGAATAGGATATATACCAGAAAGGAGCATTTAAGTATATGCAATCTAGAAAAGATACAAGATTTGAAA
>DUHK01000102.1:0-4418 GCA_013330915.1 Methanosphaera sp.
ATAAAAAAAATAGTTTAACATGAACTTTTTCTGTCTTTTAAATAAATCCTAAATAATTAATAAAATGATTTAACATAAACTTATAATAGTATGAATAATTTTATAGAACATGAATATTTAAACAAGGACACAATAGAAGGCAGGTTATACCAGCAAAATTTGGCAATGAGTGTTTTGAAAAAGGGAAACACCATGATTATTGCCCCTACTGCAATGGGTAAAACTGTTGTTGCAGCACTGGTATCTGCCGAAAGACTAAAAAACCATAAAAACAGTAAAATTCTGATTTTAGCACCTAGTAAACCATTGACACTTCAGCATGAAAAAAGTTTCAGAAACTTTCTGAGCACCAGTGTGGCCAGTTTAACAGGAAATGACAAGCCAAGTGACCGAAAGAAACTCTGGAACGAAAACCAGGTCATATGTGCAACTCCACAGACTGTTGAATCTGACATTATTTCAAGGGAATATGACTTTAAGGACGTGTCACTGATTATTTTTGATGAATGTCACCATGCCGTTGGTTCATATTCATATGTATATCTTGCACAAAAATATGTTCAACAGGCAAAAGACCAGCTTATTCTAGGATTAACTGCTAGTCCCGGCTGGGAAAAGAGCAAAATCAAGGAAGTTTCCAAAAATATTTATGTCAATGAAATTATCATTAAAAGCGAAGACGATCCGGATGTGGCACCTTACTTTAATCAGGTGCAAACAAAATGGATAAAAGTAAAATTGACACCTGAACTTCAGGAAATCAAGGATCTTATTTCTGAAACGTTGAAAATGAGGTTAAAAACCCTGAAAAAATTGGGTATAATTGATTCTATTGCAAAGCCTTCAAAAAGGGAAGTGCTTGTGGAACAGGCAAGGCTTCAGCAGAAGATTGCATCAGAAAGCATGCCTAAAAAGGAATATTTTACAGGAGTATCAATTTTAACTGAAGTAATTAACATAATGCATTCACAGGAACTGCTGGAAACACAGAGTATTAAAACGTTGAACAATTACTTTAAAAAGCTTGAAAAGAAAAAGACTAAAGCCGCCAAATCCCTTAAAAATGATTATAAGTTCAACAAGGCTGTTCTTTTAACAAGAAAATATCTTGATAAAGGTGTTGATCATCCGAAGATGATAAGGTTAATGGAACTAATTGAACAGCTAATTAAACAGGATGCAAACAACAAAATCATTGTTTTCAGTCAGTTTAGAGATACCACCAAATCCATATATGAAAACTGTGAAAAACACAAGATAAAATCTTTAAGATTTTATGGACAGGCATCACGTGACAATGACAAGGGACTGAGTCAGAAAAAGCAAATTGAAACGATTGAATCCTTTAAAAATGAAGATTATAACGTTCTCATATCAACAAGTGTGGCGGAAGAGGGTATTGACATTCCATCAGTTGATTATGTTATTCTTTATGAACCTGTACCATCAGAGATAAGAATGATTCAAAGAAAGGGAAGAACGGGTCGTAAACATGAGGGTGAAATGTTTATACTGATGACCAAGGGAACACTTGATGAATCATATTACTGGTCCAGTCAGAGAAAGGAAAGGGCTATGCGAAGCAATGTTTACAATTCATACAGAAGGGACAGCATTACTCTGGACAATCATATTGCAAATAAGGAGGATGTTACTTCATACAATCCGAATACACTGACAACGGATGACAATGCAGATGTTGAGATTTATGTTGATTATCGTGAAAAGAATTCGAATATTATGAGGGAACTTGATAAGATCAACTGTAAAATCAATGTTAAAAGCATGAGTGTGGGTGATTATCAGATAACTGATGATATTATTATTGAAAGAAAAACCGTTGAAGATTTCAGCAAATCTATTACCGATAAAAGACTTTATCAACAGGCAAAGGAACTGGTTAATAATTGCAGAAAGCCTTTGATGATAATTGAGGGTGAAAACATTTATCATACTTTCCTTCATCCAAATGCTATCAGGGGTGCATTGTCTGCTATAGCTCTGGACTTTAGAATTCCAATTATTCAGACACAAAGTGAGACTGATACTGCATTTATGATTAAAAGAATTGCTTTGAGGGAGCAGGAAAAAGATAATGCAAAGCCTGTGAGTGTCAGAACACAGACAAAACCCGTTACATTACCAGAGCAGCAGTTGTTTATTACTGAAAGTCTGCCTGGTATTGGTCCTGTATCTGCCAAGAAGTTATTAAGTCACTTTAAAACTGTAAAAAATCTTATTACTGCTTCAAAGAATGACTTGAAAAAGGTTGATGGTATTGGTGAAAAAACTGCATCCAATATTATAGAAGTTACAAACAGCGAATTTAAGGAATAAAATATTAGAAAAAAGGTATAATATATTAATAAAGGGATTATTATGAAAATGATAGTAGACCGTAAAAACAGGAAGTATGTGGTACATGACAAGGAATTCCATACGGAAAAAGGTGTGATTTCCGAAGAAGACATTAAAAATGCGAAAGTGGGAGATGTTCTGGAAACTCATCTTGGAAAGAAATATACTGTTATCGAACCTAACATTAATGATTATATAGAGTTAATGAAAAGAAACTGTTCAATAATTTTACCGCAGGATCTTGGACTGGTAATAGGTTTTAGTGGTATTGGATATGGTAGTAAGATTGTTGAATCGGGTACAGGTGCCGGAAGCAGTCTACTGTTTTTTGCAAATATAGTTGGTCCTGAAGGTCATGTTTACAGCTATGAAATAAGAGATGATTTTGTTGAAATAATCAGAAAAAACATAGATGGTACCGACTTTGATAATATTACATTATATAATCAGGATGTGACAGAGGGTTTCGAAGAGGAAGATAACAGCATAGATCTTGTTTTCCTTGATTTGCCAAAACCTTATGATGTTATAGAGGATGCATACAGAATACTTAAAACAGGTGGTTTTATTGCAGTGTACACACCATATGTTGAACAGTTTCAGATTGTAAACAAGGTTCTGGGTAAAACAGGCTTTAAACACATTTCAATCAAGGAAGGAAATGTTCGTGAAATAGAAATTAAAAACAACAAAACAAGACCTAACAGTAGAATGGCTGGTCATACAGGTTATATTACTTTTGCAAGAAAACTATAGTGAGATGATTTAAATGAGTTTTGATTTGAAAAATATTATTTCGATTAGGGATTTTACAAAAAATGATGTAGAGTACATATTAAAAAAAGCCGAAAAAATGGAACCAATCGCCAGAAGTGAAGAAGTATGTCATAAAATGGATGGTAAACTATTAGGTGTTATGTTTTATGAACCTTCAACACGTACTAGATTATCCTTTGAAACCGCCATGAAAAGGCTTGGGGGAGATGTTGTTGGTTTCAGTCAAAAACAGGGAACAAGTGTTCAAAAAGGTGAAGTACTCTATGATACTGCAAAAATTATTTCACAATATTCTGATGCTCTGGTTATAAGACATGACATGGAAGGAGCAGCTCGTTTTATTGCAGATAATGTTGATGTGCCTGTTATCAATGCAGGAGATGGTGCAGGACAACATCCAAGTCAGACATTACTTGATTTATACACAATAAAAAGAACCAGAGGAAGCTTTAAAAACCTGAAAGTAGCATTGGTTGGTGATTTAAAATATGGACGTACAGTACACAGCCTAGTATATGCCCTTGCAATGTTTAATGTTGAGATGATTTTCATTGCTCCCGAAGAATTGCAGATGCCTGTAGAAATTATAGAAGATCTAAGAAAAATGAACTGTAAATTCACTCAAAAATCAACATTACTCGATAATCTGGATGATATTGATGTGTTATACATGACCAGAATTCAAAAAGAAAGATTCCCTGATCCTAAGGAATATTTAAAAGTTAAAGGTCAATACACTCTTAAAAAATCAAATCTTGAAGGAACAGATATTATATTAATGCATCCATTACCAAGAGTTGATGAAATATGCTTTGATGTTGATGAATTGAAAAATGCGATGTACTTCAAACAGGCATTTTATGGAGTTCCTGTAAGAATGGCTATATTGGATTCTGTAATAAAAAAATAGAAAAAAATAGAAATTAAGCTTTGTAAACCAAAGCTTTCTCAATTAAATCAGTATCACATTGTAAAGTGATTATGTTTGTTCTTCCCCTTCCTCTTCCTCTTGAAATAGTATTTGCAGAGATTAATCCTAACATTTCCAGTTCGTTAATGAAATCAAACAATCTTCTGTATGATACCTTATCGTTTTTAGCAAGATCCTGATATACTTCATATAATAATCCTGAAGTAATTTCTTCTTTTTTCTGGGTTAAAATAGTTATTGCTTCAAGTACTTTTTGCTGCTGTATAGGTAATGTCATTACAATATCGATTATTTTATTGTGTTCTATACGATCTTTTGCTTCTTTAACATATTCTTCAAGAATTACTGTTGA
>DUHK01000102.1:4553-5724 GCA_013330915.1 Methanosphaera sp.
GAAATTGCACCTTCATTAAATGAAAGTTTTGAACGTTCTTGAAGAATATCCACCAGTTGTTGAGCATTATATGGAGGAAATACTATTTCCCTATCACGAAGACTACTTTTAACTTTAGGTTTTATGAAACGTTTGAAGTCAACATAGTTACTTATGGATGTTATGGATACATTATCTGTTCTGGTTAATGTATATAAAATGTTGTCACCATCATTTTTAAGTATAACATCAATTTCGTCCAAAATAACAATGAGTATTAAATCATCACCCAATGAATTACTTTTAAACAGACTTCTGAATGTGTTAACAACCTCTGCCTTAGTCCAACCTCTAAATGGAACTGGTTTTCCCAGTAATTGACATAATTTAGCAAGTATCTGATATTCAGTATTGAAGTCAGTACATCGGATATATTCTATTCTTATGTTTAAATTATTTTCTTTGGCAACTTCTTCAAGTTGATTTTTAGCATATAATGTAACTGCTGTTTTACCTGTTCCTGTTTTACCATAGATTGTTATGTCTTGTGGTGTGATTTTGCTTAACGCTTCAACCCAGTATTTAGCAATTGAACGAATTTTTTCATCCCTGTGTGGCAATGTTTCTGGTATGAAACGATGATCTAGATATTCTTTGGATTTAAATATCGTTGGTTTTTCTTTCATTTCAGCAAAAATGTTCATATGTATCTCTCAATAGTTAGATTTCAAATATAAATATAATTGTAATAATAATATTTCAAGTGAAAAATAAATAATTATATTATATTCAATATAATATAAAAACCTTTAGAGAGAGGGACGTGTATTTCAAGTGTAAAATTAAAAGGGTACCCCCCCCTGAAATTTTGAAAAATCTTGAAAAATATACTGATGGAAAACTTGTTGTTGTTGAAAATAACTCTTAAAAATGTTTTTTAAATAATATTAAATAATATAATATAATAATATAATAAAATAAATAAAAATAATAAATAAATAATAATAATAAATAATATAATATAATAATATAATAAAATAAATAATAATAATTAATAATATAATAAATAAACAATAAATAATTAATAATAATTAAAATAAAATAAAATAAATTAATTAATTTTTACAGTTTAACATTAATTTTCAAAGTAATACAATAATATTAATTATTATTTTAGTATTACTTTTTACTT